>NZ_JAFCUI010000004.1:0-284566 GCF_049896445.1 Acinetobacter sp. TWP2-2-3 | reverse complement strand
TGATCTTCTTGCTGATTCGTCACCAGCAAGCTAGGTCGGCTATATTACTCTCTATCTCTAGAAAGTCAACCAGTAATGAAAACTATTTTTCAAACTTATCAAATAAAACCCAACTCAATCAATCTTAACTAAGTTACTGTTTTATCAGAAGTTTTAATCTTCATCACCGCCGATGGATGTGCATTCTACAGTATTCCCAACCCAATACAACCCCTATTCTTAAATAATTCAGCAAAAATATCACGACTGTTTATTTATTCTACAAAAATCGCGATTTTTTTCATTTCTTGAGCAGTAAAGGGACTGAATTGGATAAATGACTTAATCTTTTTTCAGTTTTATTCTGTTCCTGAAAGCGTAAAGGCCGGCAATCTATATATTCACAATAACCCCCTTCCCCATTTTCAGTTTCTTCATTTATTTTCACTTGATAACTAAAACTTCCTACATAGCCCGCTGCCAGGCCAAATTTAAAATCTCCACGACTTTGACCTTGTACCCAGATACAAGTACCGTCTGCATTTTCATAACACCATTCAAATTCGCGCGGCAAATACATACTTTGCCGATTGGGTGTCGTGACACACGGATAAACACGATGAACTTTAAAATAAACTTTTCGATCGAACATTTGGGTCCGCATGTTTTTTAAATCACGGAGATATATCCGCGACTGAACAATACGATTAAAACCATCCCGAATCTGCGCCAACAACAGTTGCCTCTTTTCACTGAGATTAATAATTTGATAAGTCAGGAAGGCCAAAGGTAGATAAGGAAAGTTAAAACTCCGCGCGTATTCAAAGCTTCCAAGACC
This sequence comes from Acinetobacter sp. TWP2-2-3, assembly GCF_049896445.1. GTDB lineage: Bacteria > Pseudomonadota > Gammaproteobacteria > Pseudomonadales > Moraxellaceae > Acinetobacter. Next base: position 283,749 of record NZ_JAFCUI010000004.1, on the reverse strand, counting down.
ATCGATCGTATATTGCTGCGCTTTATAGTTCACCGTTCCCTGACAATGACATAGCAAAGACCAGTGATCTGCCAAGGAAAACCGCATTTGGGTAAAATGAGAAATCAGTTGAGTGGTTTGAATATTTAAATCAAAACTGAGTTCCGAGTCAGAACGCTGCAAACGAAAATTTGGAAAACTTCCGCTCAATTGCTCCCGATCTAGAAACTGAAACAGACCTGATTTAAAATGACAGTCCTGCTTGACCGAGTAGTGATGTAATTGCCCCACCATATGCGGACTCGAACTGCAAATCACGGTGGCGGTATCTAAGGCTGTGGTTTCGATTGCGCTCGGGTTTGACAGCATGGGTGCATTGGGTTGCCCGATAATACTCATAAAGTTTAAATAATAGAGCGGTGCCGGAAGCCCGGGGATCATCAAACCTTGATGAATAATTTTATATTTTGAGGTAGGACCATGATAGGCGGGATAGCGCGAAACAGCAGGAGTCTGATTTAGCTGTTTCGAACGATCTAGAAAATCTTGAAGAAACCGCATCTCAGACTCCTTATATTTTTATAATGTACTCGATCTTTTTGCCATAAAGGTGGTGATAAAACCAGACAAGGCATAGAGAATAGAAATGACCAGAATGCCGACAGGAATATTATAAGTCATCGCTGCAAAGACGAATACGGCAATTGGTAGGACAAAAAATGGAACCCGTTTACGTTCTACAGTTTTAAATGAATAGTATTTGATATTGGAAATCATCAACAAGCCCACCGCAATAATGACCACTGCATTAATGACCTGAAGAGAAGGTTCACGAATATCAAAGATTTCTGGAAAATCCAGACCGACCCAGACCAATGACACAATCATGATGGCAGCCAGAGGACTTGCCACACCAATAAAATAACGTTTATCGACCACACCAATCTGTACATTGAAACGCGCCAGACGGAACGCAGCACAAGCAGTATAAACAAAGCATGCTGCCAGACCGATTCGGCCCAAATCGCTTAAGCCCCAGCTATACATTAAAATAGCGGGAGCTACACCAAAAGCCAGCATGTCAGAAAGCGAGTCAAACTGTTCACCGAACGGACTTTGTGCACCAATCGCACGTGCCACACGGCCATCCAATCCATCCAGTAATGCCGCAATAAAGATCGCATAAATCGCTTGTTGAAAATCACCATTCATACTGGCAATAATCGAATAGAAACCTGACAACAACGCTGCCGTTGTAATCAGGTTCGGCCATAGATAGATGCCTCGACGCTTAACTTTTTGCCCTTCCTGGGTATGCTCCTCTTCTTCTACCTCAAAGGTGATGCCATCAAAAGGCACTTCAGTTGAAGAGTCGCGTTCCGGTTTGCTTATATTTGTCATTCTTGTCGATCCTAGCTATGACCTGATCTTTAAAAAAATTACTCGCCCACTAACCAGCGAACTGCAGCGTGACCACCATTTTCACTCATGCGAAGATGCGGGAATAACCACTGTAGTGCTTCATCTGCATCTTCAGAGAATTTCCAAGGTGGGTTAATCACCAGCAAACCACAACCGTTCAAGCCTACTGGGGTATCATCCGGCCATACACAGACTTCACACACCAGTTGACGGCGGATACCGGTCTTGAACATTTTTTTCTCGAAGCGTTCGATCATGGCACGGTCTTTAATTGGATACCAAACGGCGAATACACCTGTCGGCCATTTCTTATACGCGGCAACCAGCAGCTCAACCAACTGCGGGAAATCTTTACGCTCCAGTTCATATGGCGGATCGATCATCACCAGACCACGTTTTTCTTTCGGTGGAATGACAGCTAACAAACCTTCGTATGCATCACGTTCATGCAAACCGGCACGCTTGTCAAAAATATTATGACGAAGTTGCTGGAATACATCACGCTGCATTTCAAAAATGGTCGCTTTATCAATCTCGCGCATACCTTCCAGGGCAAACCACGGTGAACCCGGATAAGCACCCTTACCAAAGTTTTCACGCATGTTTTCAACAATTTTCAAGTATTGTTGTACGCCTTCAGGTGCATTACGCTTGATCGAATCATCCAGCTTAATAAGACGATGAATACCGTTTAAAAACTCACCTGATTTTTGCGCTTCGGCAGTCGACAAATCATATTTACCTGCACCACCATGTGTATCTACATAGCGATAAGGTTTGTCTTTTGCATTCAGTCGAGTCAACAACTGAAGCAATAAAACGTGCTTCATGACATCGGCAAAGTTGCCTGCGTGGTAAGAGTGACGGTAATTCATGTTTCAATTATTCCTAAGATCAATTGCTATTTTAACATGAAAAACTATTTCGTTCAGAAACGATTATTGCACTAAAATAGCGGACCTTTTTTTACCACACTATCGAGAATTGAAAAAATGGAAGCAGTTATCATCCCAGGGGATTGGAATGTTGATCAAATCTTAGATGATTTAGATCAACATGGCTTTAGTATTGTTGACGATGCGTACTCTAGCGAATATCAACATGCAGTGAGTCAAGAATGCTTAAGCCACTTAAACGAATTTCGTAATGCAGCCATTCAAAATGGTGTCGTTAACAACATCCGTAGTGATCATATTCTTTGGTTACAACCTGAATTTCAAATTTCCCACCGACACATCCAAACTCTTCAACAATTTTCTCAAGTTTTAAACCGCGCGTTTTATTTAGGCATCAAAGATGTCGAAGCACATTTCGCTTGCTATCACGCGGGTGAGTTCTATACCCTGCACCGCGACAATCCTCAAGATAAAAATGGCCGGATGATTTCCAGTGTGTATTATTTACATGAACAATGGCAGAAGGACTGGGGCGGTGAACTACGCCTGCAGGACAAACATGGCCAGTGGCATATTATCCAGCCAAAACCGAACCGAATGGCGCTGTTCCAGAGCGATTTATTACATGAAGTTTTAATCTCTAAACAGCAACGCCTATCCATTACCGCCTGGCTAAGAAGTGATACCTCACTACTCTAAGACACGCTGCCGCTTTAAATTTTAATTTTTAACCTCATATAGCCATTATTGAGAAATGAGGATTGCGTTGATGCGATTAACGACCAAACAGATTATTCAACGTCTGGGTGAAACTGACCAATTGTATTTAAAAGGCAATACGCCGGAATTAACGCTTGAACGTGCTGATCTTCGTTTACAGCTGGTGACTTTAAGTGACCTGCGTCAGGAACAGCGACATTTCCTGCAAGAAGCCGTAGTGTTGCTGGAACAAGGCCGGGTAGAATTTGAAGAAATGCCGCTGCGCATGTATATCAACCTATCTTTGCATCTGGCCAAGGCTTATATGATGTTTTTTGAATTGACCAAAGAGCACCATTTCGCCCTGATTACTCAGCAAATTTTAAAGCCAATGGCCAGTTATGAACATGGGGACATTTATTTCTTTCTGGCCTATGCCAGTGCCAGTAAAAATGAGCCGGCCCTGACCCGCCACTGGTTAGGTAAATACACTACCACTGCCGAATTTGAGCTGGAATTATTACAGCAGCATCATGCATTTAATGATTATCGTCAGCACGAATGGTTTAACAAAATATTAAAAAGCAAAATGCATTAAGCCAAAGAACAAAAACGCCTCAAATGAGGCGTTTTTTAATACAAGCTATATCATCTTATTTTAAATATCAGAAAAATATAGGAAAAATGATCAAGCAGGTTGACGTCTATAAGCGTCCATGTGCAGTTGCTGATTCAGTTCATCGACCCAAATTGCCCAATCATCATCTTGTACCAAATGGCTGATTAATAAAGAACGCTGGGCTTTATTCCAGAATGGCGCATCATGCAAGGACAGCCCTGCTGGCAGTTGATGGGTGCGTACATACAATTCAATAGCCGCAGGACTATTGGCGAGACCGAGCTGAGAAAACAAGAGCTCTAAGGATGGTTGGTTCTTTGCGAGCATCGCGCCCTCCTTATATCAGATAAATTGTAATTATTTATAGATCTAACTTATAAGATAAGACAAAGAAAACCTAGTCATTTGACTAGGTTTGTTGTTTCATTTTGTACGAATGCATTTAAGTGCTCTGCTTGTCACTTTCCACATGTAAAAGCTGATTTAACTTGTCAATAATGACAATCCATTCATCATCTTGGTGCCAGTGTTCACGCAGGAAGGCACTTTGTCCCTCACTCCAGAATTCGGCATCCGGTAATGCCACTTCAGATGGCAATTGATGGGTATGGGTAAACTGAGTAATTGAGGCTTCATCAGAAGGCAAACCCAATTGTTCAAATAATAATTCTAAAGTTAACTGTTGTTCCATAAGCATAAATAGTCTCCATCGTAGCGTTAAATTATGAGAGTGTTGAGATTCGAATTCTTAGGTTGATTTATGGCTCGGTATGTCACAGGAACCTGAACCCTCTGCCTCAATATGTAATTGTTCATTTAACACATCGACAAAAATGGCCCAGTCATCATCTTTCTTCCAGTGACTGATCAGAAAGTCATGCTGTGATTTACTCCAAAAAGGAGCTTTATGCAGTGGCACATCCATACCAATTTGATGCGTGCTAATAAACTCGTCAATCGCTTCCGGACTCGAATCCAAACCCAATTGTTCAAAGAAAAGTTCGAAGGTGGCGCGTTGCTCTAACATCTGAACCTCCATCTTTTTATCTATAATCTTGTTTCTACCTTAGATGGCTCATAGCGAAAACTCAGTTGTCTCTCCTTCACAGCTTGTTATTTTTTGTTGATTAAAGTGAGTGATATAAAAAAAGCACCCCAAATGGAGTGCTTTTTTCAACTTAATCTATTCAGATCAAATTATTTAAGCATGTCAGCAATTGCTGCGCGCTCTTCTTCAAGTTCGTTCAACGTGAAGTTGATACGCTCTTGACTGAATTCGTCGATTTCTAGGCCTTGAACGATTTTGTATTCACCGTTTTCAGTTGTTACAGGGAAACCGAACATTACGCCCTCAGGAATACCGTAAGAACCGTCAGAAGGAATACCCATTGTTACCCATTCGCCGTTTGTGCCAAGAGCCCAATCGCGCATATGGTCGATTGCAGCGTTAGCAGCAGAAGCAGCAGAAGACAAACCACGTGCTTCGATGATCGCAGCACCACGTTTACCAACAGTCGGAAGGAATGTATTTGCATTCCATTCTTGGTCGTTGATCATGTCTTTAACGCTTTCGCCGTTAATTGTTGCAAAACGGTAGTCAGCATACATGGTTGGAGAGTGGTTACCCCAAACTGTAAGATTTTTGATGTCTTTAACCGCTTTACCAGTTTTAGCAGCAATTTGAGATGCAGCACGGTTGTGGTCAAGACGTAACATTGCAGTGAAGTTTTTCGCTGGGAGATCTGGAGCAGATTTCATTGCGATGTAAGCATTCGTGTTTGCAGGGTTACCAACAACTAGAACTTTAACGTCACGGCTCGCAACTTCGTTCAATGCTTGACCTTGACCAATGAAGATTTCACCGTTCACTTTAAGCAGGTCAGCACGTTCCATACCTGGACCACGTGGACGTGAACCAACTAGAAGCGCGTAGTCAGCATCTTTAAATGCAACTTTAGGATCATCAGTACCGATCATGTCTTCTAGTAATGGGAATGCACAATCTTGAAGCTCCATCATTACGCCTTTAAGCGCTTGCTGAGCTTTCTCAAAAGGAACTTCGAGCAATTGCAAAATCACTGGTTGATCTTTACCTAGCATTTCGCCGCTTGCGATACGGAATAATAGGCTGTAACCAATTTGACCTGCAGCGCCAGTAACGGCAACACGAACTGCTTGCTTCATCTAATTATCTCCAATTGAGGATATTCAATGCGATTAAATAGTTAGTATTTAATCTAATAATCGTAAACGCGAAAGATTGTACTCCAATCCTTTGCCAGATGCATATAAAAGAGGACGGATTTCACCTAAAGTCTGATAGGAAATATAAATTAAATCGGCAAAAAAGCTCAGTATGTTCCTTTTATTGTGACAGTTTTTGGGCATGTATTAATAATGTTGGCAGGACAGGATTTGTAATTGCCATTGGGGCGATAACAGACCTTGATCGAGGTAAGCACGCTAGCTGACTGAGTCTGCTGGCAGTTGAATCGCAAGGCATTGCCCGGTAATTGCGGATTAATTTTCAGGAATTTGGCTCGCAATGTATCGACAGAAATCGTGATATTTTCCTGTTCCGTTAGTTCCGCAGGCACTTTAAGACGATCTGCATAATTGATAATCGTCCGGAAATACTGACTGGCATTCATCGGCACGCAGCCACCGATATTGCGCCATAAAATTGTCCGGGTATTGTCATCCGGCATGATCCTGGCCACTACCTTGGACTGCAGTGGTGACAGTTTCGCGGAGCTATTGGTCGTACAATTTTGTGATGTAGTCTGAGGATATAAGCCGGAGATATTCAGCGAATAACCTTCCAGACATTTTCGCTTCTTGGCATATTCCGGGTACAAGCTACATAAGGCCGGGACCATTTGTACATCCATGACATAGTCTGTTGGTGCAGCAAATGCTGCCTGACTGCTGGCCAATACTACAAGCGCAACCGATCCAGCCCAGACTCGACGATCCTTCATTATTTTCATGAATAAGTCACCATTCCCCAATAATTTTAATTTTATTGTGTATTTCGTAATGGTATCAGTTGCATGCGTTTACCCACTGACTGTGCCCCCTGTCCTAACAAGATACCGTAATGCGTGGCATTGGTCATGACATGTTTCACATAATCTCGGGTTTCAAGTAAAGGAATACTTTCAGTATATTGATCTGCGGCCATTCCCTGAAATTCTGGCTGCCAGCGGCGGGCACGGTTTGGACCGGCATTATAGCCTGCTGTTGCCAGAACTGGACTATTGCTGAGCTGACGCTGAATGGTAGATAAATAGAATGTTCCGTAGCGAATATTGGTATTCATATCGGTGAGTGCTGCCGGATTATAAGCCTCACCCATTTGACGCGCCACCAACTTGGCCGTATCCGGCATAATCTGCATTAGACCACCCGCCCCGACATGTGAACGTGCGACGGTATTGAAACGACTTTCTTGACGCATCAAACCATAGGCCCAGGCCGGATCAATCCCCGCATTGCGACTATGGCTGACCACGTAATTCTGATGTGGCATTGGATAACGATAGTTATAATTATGTTTGTTCGCGGTACGGTCAGCGGCATAAATGGCCCGATCATGCCAACCCATGTCCATGGCACGCTTTGCCGCAGCCAGCAACAGGTCATCATCTTTCTTTAGATAAGCCTGACGTACTGCCCAGTTCCATTCACGGTTAATGTAGTTCTCTGGGGCGCTGATATTACGTAAAGTGAAAGCACGGCGGAAATGAATATCCTGATTCAAGCGCTGCATAGCCTGATTGGATGGCTGTGCCGGGGTTGGTGTACTCGCGGTCACCTGCCCCAGCTTGTCGCGTGCCAAAAGATTGTGATAGTCATCTCCGGTCGCCAGCTTACGATAAATACTTTCTGCTGCCTGCTTGGAAGCACGGTCAGCACGTTGTTCACTAGCACGCGCCAGCCAATATTGCCAGCGATCTTCCTGCTTTTGGTTAACACTCATGCTATCAATGGCACGAATCAGGCTTTCCCAAGCACTAAAACGGATGGCCTGACGTGCATAAATTTCGGCTTCTTCCGGGCTAAATGGCAGGCCATAGCTGGCATCTAGCGCATTCAACACTTCCCGATTGAAGTTGTTTTTCATCACTGTGGTACCACCGATATAACCGACAGCACGATATAAGGCGCGTTGTACAGATGCAGGTGTGCCTTCTGCGGTACGTTTGACAATGGATAAGGCCGAGTCCAGATCAGTATCTGCCAGACGACCCAGTGCATAGATCAGATAGGCATGTTCGGCAGCACTGCTTTTAGGTGCAGACCACAAATAACTGGTGGGATTGGCCTGAATCGAGTTCAATTGTGCCAATGACAAATTCAGGCCAATGCCTTGCGCTGTCGCAATGGCCTGACCTGACTGTCCGGCACGAAGTTGTCCCCAGAGTCGCTGCTGACGGTCTTCTGCTGTCATGAGTGGACTGGAAAGCATCATCCGGCCAAGACCGGTACAAGAATCCGGTTGGTTATTCGTCGTCAGCCAGACCTCTTTAAATTCAGCATAGACCAGTTCATCGCCAGCTTTGGCACGGACTTGTGCCACTGCACAGGCTTCGGCAGGATCAGCATTGGTCACATAAGGCAATACCGGTTGGGCAGTGCCAAAGTCTGCCATTTTTACTTTTTCTTCGACATAGTCCGCTGCCAGCTTTTCAGCCATCGCAGATTGAGGGTAACGCTGGGCAAAGCTGATAATCTGGCTAACAGGCTGCATGGCAAGATTCTGGTTTAAAATCCAGTATTCCGGATAATAGCCCAAGGCATCATTCTGCATAGACAGACGATATTGCTGTAACAGTTCAGTATTACCTGCATTGGCTGCACGCAAGGCATCATTAAATTGTTCTTCTGCTGCCTGTGTACTCGCTGAACAGATACATGCCACACTTAAAGTAATTAATTTATAGTATTTATACATAGTTTTAGTGTGTTTCAACATCCCTTTGCCTTCTATCATCGATTTTGTGCTTTGCCCATGTTGCATATCATAAGAGCTAGTTTGAAGATTATAACCCACTCTATTGTTCAGTTATGTAACCTTATGATTAAGCAATATTAATCTACAGACAATTTTTGCCCATAAATCAATATTTTTCCACAGTTAATTTGGGCTATAAGTTTAAGCGACTTTCCTGCTAAAATATGCGCCTTTCCAAGATTTCAGTCCGTGAATTGAATTTTTATTCACCTGTTTGATGCATCAATCAGGCTGTTCGTTCACTCTTTCAACGTATTACCTTGTAGGAGCCTACATGACGGTTCAAACCTTCATTCCGAATGGTGCCCCAGCTGCCTCAGAAAACACTGTTACCCAGCCAGCGCACACCCCAGTTAGCGATGCTTCAGTCAAAAAACTGTACATCGAAACACAAGGGTGTCAGATGAATGAGTACGACAGTCACCGTATGGCAGACCTGTTAGGCGATTCTCATGGCTATGTGCTGACCACCGATCCTAAAGATGCCGATATTCTACTGATGAATACCTGCTCGATCCGTGAAAAAGCCCAGGAGAAAGTATTCTCCGAGCTAGGCCGCTGGCGTAAGCTTAAAGATAAAAATCCTGATCTGATTATTGGTGTCGGTGGCTGTGTGGCATCTCAGGAAGGCGACAACATCCAGAAACGTGCCAATTATGTCGATATGATTTTTGGTCCACAAACCCTGCACCGTTTGCCGCAAATGCTGGATCAGCATTTTGAGCAGATCGAAAAGCCGAAAAAAGAAAAAATCAAACTGGTGGATATTTCCTTCCCCGATATCGAGAAATTCGACTTTCTGCCAGAACCGCGTGTTGAAGGCTATAAAGCTTTTGTCTCGATCATGGAAGGCTGTTCCAAATACTGTTCTTTCTGCGTGGTGCCGTATACGCGTGGTGAAGAAGTTTCTCGTCCACTGGATGATGTCCTGGCTGAAATTGCAGGTCTGGCAGAAAAAGGCGTGCGTGAAATTTCGCTGTTGGGTCAGAACGTAAATGGCTACCGGGGTGAAACCTTCGAAGGCAATATCTGTACTTTTGCCGATTTGCTGCGTTTGGTTGCAGACATTCCGGGTATTGGCCGTATTCGCTATACCACCTCGCATCCCCTGGAATTTAATGATGACCTGATCCAGTGCTATCGTGACCTGCCACAAATGGTTTCACATCTGCATCTGCCGGTACAAAGCGGTTCCAATGATGTGTTACAAGCGATGAAGCGTAACCACACCATTGATGTCTATATCGAAAAGATTAAAAAGTTACGTGCAGTTCGCCCTGACATGCACCTATCTTCAGATTTTATCATTGGCTTCCCGGGTGAAACAGATGAAAACTTTGAAGAGACTTATCAGTTTATTCAGGATCTGGATTTTGACCATTCTTATAGTTTTATCTATTCAAAACGCCCGGGTACGCCTGCGGCAGAACTGGAAGATACGATTTCTGAAGATGTCAAAAAAGAACGTCTGGCCAAAGTTCAGCAATGGATTAAGCGTTCAAGCATTGACAAGACGGATGCCATGCTCGGGACCATCCAGCGTGTACTGATCGAAAAAGTTTCTGATAAAGATCCGAATATTCTGGTCGGTACGGCGGACAATACCCGTTATGTCAACTTTATTGGTGACCCTGCCTGGGTAGGCCGCTTTGCCGAGATTGAAATTACCGAAATTAAAACTTTGAATTTAGTTTACGGTGAGCTCTTGAATCTTGAGCCTGACGTGGCGTAATGTAGAGCATATAACGCACACTTCATAAGGAACACTCTTGACTGCAGCGATTCGACGTACAGTAGCTTTTCCTGGAATTTCGATGGACCGTATACAAGCCATGTTAGGTGCCTATAACGGCCATTTGAAGCAAATTGAACAACGTTTAGACGTCAAAATCTCCCATCGTGGAGAAAGTTTTATTATTGATGGTGGAATCGATGCCGTTGAGAGAGCCGAAATGCTCTTGCAACGTCTTCATGAAGAATCTAAACATAGTCAGCAGATTAGTGCAGATACTTTACATCTGATGATTCAGGGCAGCCAGACTGACCGTGAACTTCAGCAAGATCTGGACGATCAGGAACATACGGGGCTGGACAATGTCTGGCTGCAAACTCGTAAGGGCCGGATCAATCCGCGTGGTGCCAACCAGAAACGTTATGTACAGCGCATTCTGCAAAGTGATATTTCTTTTGGTATTGGCCCTGCGGGTACAGGTAAAACCTACCTCGCCGTTGCGGCTGCCGTGGACATGCTGGAGCGTAATGAAATTCAGCGGATCTTGCTGGTTCGTCCTGCGGTTGAAGCCGGTGAAAAACTTGGTTTCTTGCCGGGGGATTTAACCCAGAAAATCGATCCGTACTTACGTCCCTTGTATGACGCGCTGTATGAAATGCTCGGCTTTGAAAAAGTGGCCAAACTGATCGAACGCCAGGTGATTGAAGTCGCTCCGCTTGCTTATATGCGTGGCCGTACCCTGAATCATTCTTTCGTGATTCTAGATGAAGCGCAGAACACCACCCCAGAACAGATGAAGATGTTCCTGACCCGTTTAGGTTTTGGCTCACGTGCCGTGATTACGGGCGACGTAACTCAGGTGGATTTACCGCGTGGTCAGCAATCCGGCCTGTCACATGCCTTGCGTGTGATTGATAAAATTCCTGAAATTCATATCACTCGTTTCCATTCGCGTGATGTAGTACGTCATCAACTGGTACAGAAAATTGTTGAAGCCTACGAAGGCTGGGACAGTGAACAGCAGCGTTTAAGTGCTGAAGCACGTGCCGAACGTAAAGCACGTCAGGATGCCTTGATCGCTGAAAATGATGCTGCGGCAGACGCACAGCATTAAGCTTTAAACTTAAGGATTTGTGTTGAAACTTAGTCTTTCCTTACAACAGGACTTTCAGTCACCTGAACTGGTACTGAAACGAGCCTATATTAAAAAAGTTGTAGAAACCACTTTACGTCATATCGGCACTCAAAGTGATTGCGAAATTGGAATTGCCTGTGTTGATAATGACGAAAGTCATAAACTGAATTTGGAATATCGAGGCAAAGACAAACCGACCAATGTCCTGTCTTTCCCAAGTGAACTTCCAGATGAAATGGCGCAGTTTCTGGATGCATTTCCCATTGGTGATCTGGTGATCTGTATTCCTGTAGTACTGGCGGAAGCGCTGGAACAGCAAAAAGTACCATTAACGCATTTCACCCATATGCTGGTACATGGCACTTTACACCTAATGGGCTATGACCATGAAACCTCGGATGAAGATGCTGAAGAAATGGAAGGCATTGAAATCGAGATTCTGGCCAAGCTGGGTTTTGAAAATCCTTATCTAGAACAGAACTAAAATTTGAATATTAAAAAAAGCGGGCCAAGGCTCGCTTTTTTTATTGTTTACCCTCACCCCAACCCTCTCCCATAAGGAGAGGGAGTTTTAATACCTATAGCTCAATGATAGTTCTCCCTCCCTTTGGGAGGGAGTTAGAGGGAGGGTTTACAAATGAATAAATAGTCTAACGCACTTCAAACTCCGCTTCTGCCGGGTCAAAACGCCAGGTACGAATCACTCGCAGTTCGGAAATTTCTTTCATTTTACTGTCGAAAGCACCAAATGGGGCTGCCTTACGCACGGAAGCTTTGGCTGCTTCGTCCAGCATGGCATGTCCCGAACTGTCAATCAGCCGAATGGCACGAATTCCGCCATTCTGGTTCAGGATTACCATCAGCCGCACTTCCCCTGCCAGATTCTGTTGTTTGGCGGCTTCCGGATAGTAGCGGTTACCATAAAATTCCACTTTTTCACGGAACTTTTCCAGATAAGCGGCCGAAACATCCTGCTTGGCCTGAATCCCATCTACAGTTTTAATTTTTTGCTGACGACTGAAATTTTGTTGACGCTGTAAATATTGCGCTTCCAGACTGGCGACCATGGCCGCTTTGGCCTGAAATTGGCTCTGTAATTGCTCCTGCATTTTTTTACGCTGATTTTCTTCCGCCTGCTTTTGCCAGCTCAAGGTGGTCATCAGGACTTTTTCTTCAAAACTGAGTTCCTGTTGCTGTTGCAGCATATCCAGACTTTCTTGCAGTTCTTCGCCTGCATGTTGTTCCATTAACGGCGATGGCATATCACTCGACATGCGATGAGCTTCTCTAAACTGGCCGGAACCCTGCTGATCTGTCTGGGCCAGAAAATCGGCATGTTCAATTTTTTGATCAGTCTGGCGCAAGCTGACCGCGATTTCCTTGGTACTGGTATCCCGATCTTGCGGCATACCAAATTCCAGGGTCAGCACGATCAAATGCATAATGCCTGCGGCAAGCACCGCACTGCTAAACACTGGATCTTTCCACCAAGTTCTGACCAGAGGCATGAGTATCATCGTTTTTTCACATTCGCCCAAACTCAATACTGAGTTCAGCTCCCCAAAAAAGTATTTGAAAGATTAAAAATAAACGGATTCGTCATTTATCTTTTTAAAATGCCAAATCCATCAAATCTTCAACGTTACATAACTAAAACTATAAAAATGGTGCTATTTATTTTGCTAAACTTCAAGCATGAACGCTTGTATTTTTCATACAATTCGACAAGATACATCCCGAGTCAAAAATAAAGTTGCCAGGACGCTTCAGTATGCAAACGCTAATTTCCAATATTTCCAACCGAATCCGCCAAGTGTATCAGAGGGCGGAAGGATTTATTGAAGATGAGCGTGAATTTCCCTTATCGCAAGTCTTCCTGAATGCAACCTTTCAGCGCTTTGTCACAGACAATGTCGATGCATTAAAAGACTTACATGCAGATTTACACGAAGACTGGCTGCGTTTGTATGCAACACTGGATTATAAAGGCCTGATTGTCACTTTATCGGTTGATTTGAAACTGGTACAGATGGAACTAAATAAAACCACCCAGTTGATCGTGTTCGAGCAAATTAGTGATACTCAGCTGATTGAAGCCAAATATCCAAATATGCTGTATAAACTGGGCGTGCGTTTCGGCTTGTTCTTCTATCAACGTATCTTGAATAAAGATCCTTTGGGAATGATTCTGGAAAAACTGGGCGTAATTAAAGTCATCGATGACTTGCTTTATCTAGATTTAAATCGCTGGTTAGGTAAAAGCCGATCTGTCATTGATACCTTGGGCAAAGTTCATGTGAATCACGCAGTACTTCGTGAAGCCGAACTGGTGGTGATTGGTAATGTCAATCTGGCCGCCCTGTTTAGAAAACTTTCCCAAGATCAGGAAGAGAACTGGGATGAAGACGAGATGGATGACAACCGGGTCACCCCCATCAAACAGAAAGATCCTTCTTAAATCATGTCAAACGTAGTTTTTGAACAAAAGTTCCATAAAACTACATGAAATATACATTTTTGGCAGAAATATCCCTTCAATTTCCATATTTTGCCCAAATAATAAAGGGTGCAATAAGTGATATGTTTTGCCCGTTGAACCAATATAGGAAAATAACTGATGGCGAAGACTGTATTCAAAACTTTAGTGATGACCACGGGTCTGAGCAGCGCGATACTGTTCACTGGTATTTCTAGCCAAGCTTTTGCCATGACTCCTTTCCAGGCCAGTTATCAATTTAGCTATAATGGCAAGAATATGGGTTCTGCAACGCGGACTTTAAGCAAATCAGGCAATAACTGGACTTATGTCTTTGCTGCAAAAGCCGGAGGTATTGCCTCTGCAACCGAAACCAGCCGCTTTACTTTTAATAATGGCAAGATCGGCTCAAGCAGTTTCAGTCGCAGCAGTAAAGTGCTGGTGCATAACAACACCATGAGTATTAATTTTAATCCTTCCAGCAAAAGCATCAGTACCAAGAAAGACGATGAAAAACGCTCTTTTGCCTGGAGAGCAGATGTTCTGGATGAGTTGAATGCGGAATTGCAGATCCGTGAAGACTTAAAAAATTCAGGCCTGAAAGCAAATTACTATATCGCTGATGCTAAAGAAGTTGAAGGCCGTAAGTTTATCAAACAGGGTTCAGAGACTATAAGCACCAAATACGGATCCTTTAATACCATTAAAGTGGTGATGAAACACAGCAAACCAGGTCGTGAAACCATTTTCTGGCTGGCACCAAAACTTGACTATCTTCCAGTCAAAGTTTCGCATGTCGACAAGAAAACCTCCTATGGTTTACTGTTAACTGACTATAAAGGTGCAAGCAACTAAGTTTTTGGCGAATTTCACTTGATTTTTTCCGGGTGCTTTTTACAATACGCTTTTGCTTGAAAAAGCACCTGCTCTTGAGGATTCTCCCGTGCATGCACTAGAACAGAAAATCTTGGCTGAAGGCATCGTCCTCTCTGAAGAAGTTTTGAAAGTAGACTCTTTCTTAAACCATCAGATTGATCCAGTCATGATGCAACTGATTGGTCAAGAATTTGCGCGTCTGTTTAAGGATGCTGGTATTACCAAAATTATTACGATTGAAGCATCAGGTATTGCACCTGCCGTAATGGCCGGCCTAGAGCTTGGCGTACCTGTAATCTTTGCACGTAAATACCAGTCTCTCACCCTGAAAGATGATTTATATCGTTCTAAAGTCTTTTCATTTACCAAACAGACTGAAAGCACAATCGCGATTTCAAATAAACACATCAGCTCAACCGATAAGGTTTTAGTGATCGATGATTTTCTGGCTAATGGTCAAGCGGCTTTAGGTCTTGCAGACCTGATCCACCAGGCAAATGCAGAAGTAGTCGGTATTGGCATTGTGATTGAAAAATCATTCCAGCCAGGTCGTGACTTGCTTCTTGAAAAAGGCTATCGTGTGGAATCACTGGCACGTGTGAAGTCTTTGGCAAATGGCACAGTTGAATTTGTTCGCGACTAAGCTCGCCAATGAATTTTAAAAGAGCGCTGATGCGCTCTTTTTTTATTGCGTTTTTCTGATGATATAAATTTAAAATATCCCGAACTCGACTATAGCTCAGCCTAAGTTCTTATTTATTCTTTCAGATTTGATCCTAGATAAATGGCTTACTTTTAAGCTCCAAGCTATTCAACTTCTAGAATAGAGAGTGTCAAATAATAAGTACTTTTTTATCCGATGAATAAACAACAATTTATATGGATGTTATTATAAAATAAAGAGGCCTAACTATCTGCCAATAGTTAGACCTGTGTTTCCTTCAAAAAAAGAGTTTATTTAACAGTCACAGTGATACTACCGCTATTCACAGCACCGATAGCGGTAGTTGTGATGCTATTGTTAATAGCAGTTTGAGTTCCTTCTGAAATAGCACTTACAGATGCATCAATAGCACCCGCATTATAAGCAATGTTCGCTACACTATAATTGCTTAAAGTTTCATTGATTTCCTCACTATAGTCAGTACTCAGTGTTGAACTTATAACTTCCGAGATATCTGAACTATCCGAAACCTCTGATAGCTCCTCTAGAGTTTCAGAATTATTAGTTGCACTCGTTACTGCACTGTAGTCGTAGTTACTCGTTTCATCTGATATGTCTGATACCACCTTATTGTAGCTACCCTGTTCAATGCTGATACTACCGGTATTCGCGGCACCAATCGCAGTAGTTTCAATACTACCTTCAATTGAACTAATGGCCTCTGGTGCTTCTCTTGTAGCTTCTGCAATTGCTTCTAGATCGACGCTTGCATCAACATTACCTGTATTTACTGCAAGATTCAAAGCAGAACCATTTTCAACCTGCTGAGAAATAGAATCCAGGGTAGCTATTAAACCTGTATCTACGGTGACGTCAGTAAGTGTTTCATCTCCTTGGGCGTATGCCATACCTGTACCAGACAGAAAGGCGACGGATAAAGCGATTGTTTTGATCGTGTTTTTCATCATTGTTCTTCCTACTTTTGTTTTGAAGTACCTCTCGCTAAGTACTCCTTCTTATAATGGGAGCGAGCCCATTTTTAAATATTTTTAATCACGCTGCGTGCTAGACCAGTAATTTTCGACCACCTCAGGATTGGCCTCCCATAGCGTTGTAGTTTTTTCATCTTCTTGTTCTTTATCAGCCTTTTCTTGAGTATCTTTTTCTTCATTTTTCTCATTTGAAGAAGGTTGACGCTGCTTCTTGCTGATATATTTAATCAAGTCCTGTTTACTCATTTCAGGCTCTGCTTCAGGGTTTTGAATCATCTCGGACTCTTTCTGTTTAGGCGGTTTTGTATCTTTGCTCGGGGAGTTGGTTGACTTATTTTTTTCATTGGATGAGTCTGCCTGGCTTGAGACTGACTCCTGAACAACACTGCTTGAAGCTGTACTATTTTGTTGCTGGTTTTTCTTGTATTTATGCAGAGCGACAGAACTTCGGGTTAAGTTCAATTGACCAAACTCTGGCGGTATCTGCGCACGGCAACTTTCAAATACGGCGGGTGGGACAACCTGACTCAGCAATTCAAAAGTGGCCAGATTCAACATTTGCCGCAAGGCAAAGTTAGTTGCCTCTCGTTCTCCTTTTCCAATCTGAATATTTAAGAGTGTACGACCAGCGAATCTGCCTGCACTTAAGCCATAATCCTGTGCAGCAATTTGCTTCTGCAATGAAACATTGCCCACGACTTTACTGCTGCGGGTATCAGTCAAAGATAAATCCAGACCGACCATAATCCGGGTTTGACTATAATTCGGACCGACACCAGCGATCTGCATGTCAAAACCACCACCCGGAATAAAATCCAGACTGTTAATACTGCCTGTCACATAATAATCAGAAGCCTGGATTTGTCTTGGATCACGAATGCCCCACTTGGCTTCGCTTTCGATAATCCGGGGATCACGCCGGTTCATTAAGCTTACCCCCGCCTGAAACAAGGCAGATTGCACCATATCTCCCGCACCTTGGGTCACCATTTTTCCGCTACCACCATTGGTAACTACATCCTTACCGGTTTGATCCAGAATTGCCCCCACGGAGAAACTCAAATCACTACGTAATTGTCCTTTTAGGCAGGATAAAGCCATATCAAAAGGGGTAAAAATATCGGTAATTGGGGGGCCTTGTACCAGGCTAACTGGCTTCTTGTTTGAGGGCGCTAAACCCGTGCAGCCTGTTAAAAAAGAGCTGAAAAGGACAGTGGCACTCACGAAAGATATATGTCTTTTGGTCGAGGAGAAATTCAACATTGTGATTCTCCTGGTCTGTTACTTAAATTAAGACAGCGCTGAGGATTTTGGTTGGTATTTGAATTGACTGGTGCTTCATTCAGCAATTCACTCGTAATATCAATATTGTTGTCTGCACCCTCTACATTGATATTGTTGGTCGGGGTATTTACCGTCCCGATGGAAGTGGTTGAGGTGCTATGAACGGTGGTTTTACCTAATCCGGAATAATAGTCTGACTCCTTGAGTTCGATCAGATTGGCTTGAACTAGATTCTCATTGGAACGGGCACTGGATGATTTCCAACGCTGAGTCCACTCATCAGAGGTGGCATAAGCGTTACTCAGAAAACATAAACCTAATAAACCCAGATTGATAACTAATATTCTCATAATCTTAATATCCTCTGACTTAAGATATTTATTTAATTTTTCATTTAAGTAAGATTAAATTTATCTGAAAAATATTAAATCACATAAAATTATAAAATGTAAAACTTATCCCTATTCACTTATTTTTTTTGTTTTATTTAAAAATATAAATTATTGTTTTTATTAAATTAATATATATTTGTTTATTATTTGTGATTTGTAAGAAATCATTATATAAATTTTTTTTGAATATAAAATTCATCCAAAAAACTTGATTAAGATAATATATTTTTTATATTATCAATAATCAAAAATTTATCTAATAAAGATTAGAATTATTATACTTTTTATATTTTAAAAGTCGTAAATTTTTATTTTATTAGAACTTCTATTTAATAAGGATAAATGTCACGATTTATTTAAAATATAATTAATCAATTACAATGAAGGTGACTTATAAAGAAACGCCAATATTCAGATGTATTTTGGCTGAAAACTTGAATAGACCTGATAAGAACTCGTTTACATATTTTTCGACTTCCCTTCCTTTTTCATTTCGAATCCAGAAATGGCCTACCTAAGATCGCAATATTTAGACTGATGAGAGAAGAACATTTCTGATGATCTTGAGATTTGCCATTTCCTCAATGACAGGTTAAGAATTGCGTTAATCAACCAAGAAGGCATATATTTACAGCTGAAATACAATGTTTTAGCGTGAACTCAACTAGAATCAAGTGAGTATGCAATGTTTCTGATTTGCGAATTCAAAACTTATCTAGTGTGTTGTTGTATGTTATGAATACGTGCTGATCAGGGCACACATCCTATTCCCGACAAACCTAAAACAAGCACATCTCAATCCTTGATGGAACAATCTATGCAATGTCCTAAATGTGGCTCAGCTGATATCGAACAGCGCGATCATGAACAGAATTTAAAGAAAATTGGCGGCATTCTCATGAGTTCAGCGGGTGCAACTGCAGGGACTGTGGGTGGCGCTGCTTCAGGTGCATCGATTGGCGCTGCAATTGGTACAGTAGCCGGACCTTTAGGTGTGATTGTCGGCGGAACCGTAGGCACTTTTGTCGGTGCAATCAGTGTCGGGATTACCGGCGGTGTGGTCGGTAATTTTCTGGGGAAAAAAGCCGGGGTTTCTGTCGACCGTAATCTGTTTCAGGATTATCAATGTCTGAAATGCAAATACAGATTTAGTCAAAAAGATCAAAAAGATCAAAAAGATCAAAAAGATCAAAAAGATCAAAAAGATCAAAAAGATCAAAAAGATCAAAAAGATCAAAAAGATCAAAAAGAAGCCTAATAAAATTCAGGAAATGAAGTTCATTCTTCATTTCCTGTGAGTGCTTGTCAGACTCGATTGAGTTTCAGTATCACTTCACCTAAACGCTTGCCTTGTACTTCACACAGAATTTTTTCATCCTGACTCAGGCCCTGATCATGCCGTGGGCCGCTGACATGACTAGCGCCATAAGGCGTACCACCAGTTTTGGTATTCGAGAGTGCCGGTGTTGCGTTACTAAGCCCCATGATCATCATGCCATGATGGAACAACGGCGGCAGCATGGTCAGCAAAGTACTTTCCTGTCCGCCATGCATGGAACCTGATGCCGTAAACACGCAAGCCGGTTTACCGTGTAGCGCTCCATTCAGCCACAGACTCGTGGTCTGATCCCAAAAATATTTCATTTCAGAGGCCATATTGCCAAAACGGGTCGGTGAACCAAGCGCCAGGCCGGCACATTGCGCCAGATCGTCCAGAGTACAGTAAATATCCCCTTCCGCCGGAATACTCGGTTCAGCGACTTTTACCATGCTGGATATATTTGGAACTGTCCTGATTTTTACTGCCACGCCTGCCGCTTCAATTCCATTGGCAATCAGATGCGCCATTTCTTTGGTTGAGCCATATTTGCTGTAATATAAAACAAGGACATAAGGTTGCATCATGGTTCTTATTCATTACTTAAAAAAATAAAACTATACGATACTTTGCAAGTTTTTTGGTTAAGCTGATGGTGAAAATTCATGATGATTAAAAAAATTGAGATTGGATGCAGATGATTGTTAAGTATTTAAAGAAATTACCTTTCTATGAAAAACACTGGTTTCAATTTGTTTTATTTGTACTTCGACGCTTTGAAGCAGACCGCTGTCGCGAACAGGCAGGTTCCCTGACCTACACTACCCTGTTTGCGGTGGTGCCGATGCTGACGGTTTTTCTGGTAATTATCTCTTCCATTAAAGCGCTGGAACCTGCGCGGCAGCAATTGCAACAACTGATCTATAGTAATTTTTTACCCAAAACTACAATTGCCTTTGATAAGGCCCTGAATGCCTTTACCGATAAATCCAGCAATCTCACCATCATTGGTATTCTGTTCTTGTTTGTGACGACAGTATTGATGCTCAGCAGTATCGAAACGGTGTTTAACCGCATTTGGCGCGTGACTGAAACGCGGGGCGGAATTATGGGCTTTATGCGTTACTGGACCATCATTTCGCTCGGGCCGATTTTACTCGGCAGTGCATTTGTGATTTCTTCGACCGTGGCATCCATGAGCATTCTCAGCAATAACTTTGCCGGTTATGAGCTTGATGGCGCTTTTGTCCTATGGGCGATTTCCTTTTCTTTGACTGTACTCGGATTTTTCATTTTGAACTGGACCATCCCGAATCGCAGTGTACCGCTTAAATCTGCCTTTATTGCCGGTCTATTTAGTGCCGTGGTGTTTGAGCTGCTGAAAAATCTGTTTGGCTATATCATGTCAAACTTTACCAGCTATGAGATCGTCTATGGTGCCTTCGCCGCCGTGCCGATTTTCCTGCTCTGGATTTATCTGTCGTGGATTATTGTGTTATTGGGGGTTGAAATCAGCTATGCCCTGACGGCGTTTGAATCTGGGCAGGACAATAAACGCCATCCCATCGTCATGCTGCTGGATCTGTTAGAATTATTTTATAAAAAGCAAAAAACCGGTGAAAGCATCAGTGAAGCACAAGCGCTTGAAGTGCTGGGCCGGGATGAAATTGGACGCTGGCCGAGCTATGTCGCCATGTTTGAAAAGCAGAATTTGATCAAACGTACCGATGAAAATGAATATGTGCTGGTTCGTGATCTGGATCAGGTCAGCTTCTGGAATTTTTATCTGCAATTACCCTATCCACTGCCACGCAAAAACCATCTCACCAATGCCCAGACTGATGACATCTGGATGCAAAATTTCTCACCTAGATTACAGGAAACCGATCAATATCTGGAAGAAAAACTCAATTTTCCATTGTCCGAACTGTTCCGACATAAATAAAAAAATCCTCTCGCTTGAGAGGATTTTTTTAACTGATAGCGGTAGATTTCCAGCAGACTATAGCGCCTGCAGTCACCAAACCCGTCCCGATCCAAAAACTGAGTTCGGGTCTGACATCCAGAATCAGCATTGACATGACCGAAGAAAGAATCGGCATAAAATAGGTGGCTAAAATCAGCACCTTGATATTGCCGAACTGCATACTCTGATTCCAGTTACTATAGGCGATGCCAATCAGACTACCCACCACTGCAATTCCCAACCATAGCTTGAATGTGGGCATGATAAAAGGTTCGTTTAATCCTAAATGTAAGAACCATAAGCTAATTACAGCGACCAAAAAGAAAATCGGTACACCATTTTGTCCGCGGCCATAGGTCCTAGTTAGAACGCAGTAGCAAGGCCACAACAAAGCGCCGAGAAAGGCAAAGCCATAGGCCCAAGGATTTTCAGCTAAAGCCTGCATAAACTTCGGCAGATTAGTGATTTCTGGATTGACCACCAGCATCAGTCCCATCACAGCGAGCAGAAAGCCTGGAATCACCCAGAGGCGGGCCTGCAACTGTCGGGCAAAAATCGAAAAAACAATCATCAAGGGTGGCCACAGATAATTGATCATGGCAATCAGCATCACCTGTTCACGATTATCCGACCATGCCACAGCAACCAGAAATAGAATCTCATAAGCCACAAATAAAGCGCCACAACCGAGCAGATAACGCTTGGACATTTGCATGATTTTTGGAAAGCCGGTGAACGCAAAAATCGCCAGACTGCTAAAACTATAAATTAAAGCAATCCCCTGCACTGCACTGGTGGATTCAGTAATCAGTTTCACTACGGCGACCAGACTGGCGCAGATCAGAATAGAAGACAGACCAATCCAGGTCGCTAAATTTACAGACCAGATTTTCATGCTTGCTCTTGAATGCTTTTATTGATATTCGGTTTTTTCAGCCATCCCTGCAAACTCACTAGAATCACACCCAGCATGACCATACAGGTGCCGATAATAAAATTGATTTCGATATGTTCATCCAGAATCAGTATGCCGAACAGCATGCCGAATACAGGGGTCAAAAAGGAAAATACCCCTAGACGCGATGCCAGATAATGCTTCAGCATCCAGAACCAGATCAGATAACTGGCAAAGGAAATCAGCACGGTATGAAAAACCAGACTGGAAATAGACAACACCGTCCATTGAATGGCTGCTTGTCCAGTCAGAACAGCCAGAGGCAATAACAGCATTCCACCTATCAATAATTGATAGAACAAAGTCTGGGTTGCAGGTGCTTCAGCCAGCCGGCTCAGACGTACACTGACTGTGGTGGCTGCCCAGAATACGCCGCCAAGCAAAGCCAGAAAATCTCCCCACAAGGCATCAGTTTGTAAAGTTGATTCTGTCTGTGGACGTAACAGAAAGCTGACTACAATTCCGCTAAAGGCAAGAAATATTCCGCCCCATTGCACAGAAGACAAACGCTCTGCCGGCAATTTCCAGTGTAAACCCAAAGCCACAAAAATCGGCGCGGTATAAAGTAAAACAATCGTATGCGAGGCTGAGGTATAACGCAGTGCCTCACCAATCAGATAGAATTCGGTTGCAAACAACACACCGACTAGTAATCCTGCAGGTAAATAGCGTGCATTCCAGAGTTGACGGCGCACGCTCTGCTGAATCAGGGGATAAACCATCAGCGCAGACAAGGCTGAACGCAAGGCAATTTGCATCAGGGCTGAAATATCATTCGCGGCCCACTTCAGTACCACCTGTTGTAAACCCCACAACATACACAATACAAACATGATGGCAGATGCTTTGGCATCTAATGCCTGACGCTGGCTCACATACGGTCCTGTTGCTCATTTGGAAGGTACACTATAAAAGTGTCAGAAATAAAAGATATACTTCAAAACAGACAAATGATGGTGTTATTCAGGCAATTTCGGTGATGCATAAAAAAATCCAAGCAGATTCAGCTTCGCTCAAGCAACTTCCGACCCATGATCTGATTAAAGCACCTCTGTGGATCAGTTTCAGGGAAGATCCTGCGCAATCTGTTTATCCGCTACATGGCCATGCCTGGGGAGAATTTGTCTATGCTTTTCATGGCGTGATGGAAGTGAATATTAATCATATAAATTATGTGACGCCTTCACCTCACGGCATCTGGCTCCCACCGAATTTAGAGCATCGTGGTCTGAACCGTACCGCAGTTTCTCATGGCACTCTGTATGTGCATGAATCACTTTGTAGCCAACTGCCCACTCAACCGGGCATCCTGCTCAGCGCCCCCTTGGTCACTGCTTTATTTACCCACCTGAAACAACTACATCAGCAAGATCATCCGGGATTCGAGAATTCAGCTGAATATCAGCGTCTGCTACAGGTGCTGCTTGATCAGCTCCAGCAAGCCCAACTGGTCAGCAGTTATCTACCGCATTCAGAACATGCATTGCTGAAACAGATTTTAGATTATTTACATCAGCATCCGGCAGATCAGAGCTCGCTGCAGCAACTGGCCGAACGCGTCAATTTAACCGAGCGGACGCTAGCCCGATACAGCCAGAAAGAATTGGGAATGTCACTACATGAATGGCGGCAACGCCTGAAAGTGATGCAGGCCATGTCTTTATTAAATGCAGCGCATAGTGTCGAGAGCATTGCCTTTGATCTGGGCTATGCCAATGCCTCGGCATTTATCAGCATGTTTAAACGCTGGATGGGAAGCACCCCAGATCAGTTTCGCAAGCGTTATACTGTTAATGAATAAAATGATGCATATGAAAAAGGAGCCCATTGGCTCCTTTAATTTAAAATCTTGGTTATTTCACAAAAGTCGTCCAGACATAATCCTGAGACTGCCCCTTCAGCGTCATTTTCAGTTGATCGCCTGAATGCAATGCCGCAACGCCTGCCGGGGTACCGGTCATCACCACATCGCCTTCTTCCAAAGTAAAGACCTGACTGATGTCAGCCAGCAAGGTCGCAATATCAAATATCAATAAAGCGGTATCACCTTTTTGACGTAGCTCATCATTGACTTGCAGTGTGTAATGCACATCTTTCCAGTCAGTGACTACATCGGCGACAGGTACCCAATCCGACAACAGACAAGAGCCATCAAAGGCTTTGGCACGTTCCCAAGGCTGGCCTTTTTTCTTGAGATCATCCTGTAAATCACGCAAAGTTAAGTCCAGACCTAAAGTCACCGCACCCACAGCTTCAAGTGCTTTCACAGGATCGCTTTCTTTGCTTAAAGTCCGGTCAATACGCAAACTCAGTTCACATTCATAATGGCAATTGCCCCATTCCGGATTCCACTCAATGCCTGCTTCGAGCGAACTTAAGGCACTCGGTGGCTTGATAAACAATACCGGACGATCAGGGATCGCATTGCCGAGTTCTTTGGCATGATCGGCATAACTGCGACCCACACAAACGATTTTGGATGGACGTGTGCTCATGATCAAAACTTCCCTTTTCCTTTTATAGATATCTGAATTATTTTTTAAATGTATGCTCGAACATACTCTGTTCAGTGCCGTCCTTAAATGCACGCTTCGGCACAATAACCACGGTACGGTTTTTCAATTCCAGCATATAAGTCAGTTTACCAACAGCAAAATTCTGCACTTCGCTATATGGCACCAGCTTGCTACGATCATTGGTAAAAATTTCCGCATAGTCCTGATACAAATCAATACCCTGTTCGCTTTTACCAAACTGATATTTAACAAACTGGCGTTTAAACATCATCGGCAGGAACCAGTAACGCATGATGCCTTGCAGTATCAGGAAGAATGCACCCAAAGCCACGTAATAACGTCCAACGCCATCAAAGCCCATCGAGAAACCCCAGACGATGATCCCGATACTGACCAGAGGCGTCAGAAAACGTGAAATCTGCTTTTTACCAAACGTTGCCAGGGCAAAACCATCCTGAGATTCTTCTAAAGTCAGAAAATAACGGGTCGATAAAGTCGGTGCTGACTCAGTCATAGCATCACATCAAAAATAAAATCTTGCCCAATACTATACCAAAATATCCATAGCGCTTATGGCCTGTCGCATCAATTACATAACTTTGCTTTGGAAATACGTGCATTTGGTTTTAAATAAACAGCAATTAAAACAAAAAATACGCAACAGGATGTTGAATGAAAGAATTAAAGCAATGCATGCTCATCGGTGTTTGTTTGGCAGTTTCTGTCCCAGCACTGGCCAAGATTATTCCCTGGAATGCCGAAATACCAAGCAGTCTGAGTGCTTATCAAGGCAATGCCCAGCAACTGGCAGAATTAACCGGCGAGCGGATTCTGATTTATGCGCATCCAACCAGTAAAACCCAGCTTCCCACCTTAAACAGTAATGCAGCCAGCAAGACACAGTTTTATAGTGCGGCTGTGGTATTACCGGTAGCTGAAGCTCAGGTCGAAAAATTGCTGCGCCATTATCCGAATTATGTCGGCCTGTTTCCGACCTTAAAGTCGGCCAAAGTGCTGGAGCAGCAGGGTTCGATTCAGCAGGTTAAATATCAGGTTCATATCCCGACCCCGATTCCAGTCTTGAACTTTAAAGAAACCGTAGTGATGCAGCATCATCTGGGTGAAAACAGCATCAGCACCTTAATTATTGATGCGCCAATTCCCTATGGTGCGGGAAAACTGGAATGGTTTGCACTGGGTCCGCATAAAACGCTGGTGACTGTCACCCAATGGGGCGACCTGAATCAGCCCAAAGGCTTTTTATTCAGTAAAATCCTGAATGCGCTGCCTGAAGCCAAACTCGGCATTCCGCCGAGTACCAATGCATTTCTACTGGAAGCACTACAACAGCGCTTTGAAACCGATCATACAGCGGCACTAGCAACTCCAATTCCGCAGATGAGATTCAACCCTCAACAGCTACAAAAAATTGCCCAGATCAGCCAAAAATCTGGCCAACCAGTCAGTTTCATTTTGCCGAACTATCAGATTAAAGAAGGAAAAGCCTCAGAAAATTTAAGATTTAGCAGCACCTATCAATATTTTGCGCATCCGGTCGAAAAATTGCGGCCGTGGTTGGCTGCTGAAGCAACCCAGCAACTTTTCCCCCGGCAGATCAAGAAAGTCGAACTCAATTCGGTCAATACTCAGAATATAGATGCCAACTATAAGGTGTCGGTGGGTTTGGGTGTGATTCAAATTCCATTTAATTTCAAGATGCGTTTTTACCAGCCTGATTCCCTGCAAAACCAGTTTAATGCCAATGGTGGCGACTTGAAGTTTGTAAAAGGTGGCATGCGCTTATTGCCGCAGTCACAAGGTACCTTATTTCAAATTACCAGCAGCATGAAAATTCACGATCAGGCGTCGTTCTTATTAAGAGCCATGCGTAGCATGCCCTATCATGATATTTTACCAGCAGTGGGTGGTAATACCGTTTATGCACTGAAAGTGCAGCAGAAATTAAGATGAGCAGGAAGCAGAGAGTTATTGGTTTTTTATATGAAAAATAGTTAAAAATCACAGACGTAAAAAAACCGCATCAACGTGCGGTTTTTTCAGAATTCTTATCAAGATTGGTGCGCTCAGAGAGATTCGAACTCCCGACCCCTTAGTTCGTAGCCAAGTGCTCTATCCAGCTGAGCTATGAGCGCGACGTCTTGATGGGGTGCATTATACGAGCTTTTTCAGTCTTGTTAAGTGTTTTTTAATAAAATCACAACTGAATGTACAGTAATTAAACGATGTATCAAAATTTATAGTTTTCTGCTGAAAATTTCTGCGGATTTAGAGCTAAAAACACTTAATTAATTCAATCAAGAGGCTTGTATTTTCCAAAAATTCCATCACTACGCAATGGGTCAGCCTTAAGTATTCTTAACCAGGTATTCAGCCAGAATAGAATTCAAATATAAAACGACCATCATCCTTGTACACTTTATCACTCGCCTATTGTTCCAGTCTTTACTTCTCCTGCCCTTTGATAATGCGTAAACACAATACCATTTGAGCTGGCCAGATGATCTATCAATTGAAAAGCGGCGGGTATTGATTCATGGCTAAACAGGCCTTTGCCAACACCGAGTATAATTGGAAAAGTCAGCAGACGAAGTTCGTCCACAAGCTCATATTTGAAAAGTGTCTGTACCACTGCAGCACTACCATACACGCGAATATCCCCCTCTCCCGATGCTTTAAGATTGATTATCTCATCAATGCTTTTCAGAAAAAGGGTATTTTGCCAGTCGGAATGCTCCAGACTAGTAGAAAGAATATATTTATTGACGTCATTGATTCCCGGCCAGTCTTCAGTATGTGTGGGCCAGTAAGATTCAAAAATCTGAAAAGTATGTTTCCCTAAAAGAATATCGGAGGGCTGCATCCATTTTTGCATAATGACATCAAATGCCGGATCAGGTTCCGCATTAAAATACGGCGCCACCCAGCCACCATATTGAAAGCCACCAGATATATCTTCTTCTGGGCCGCCGGGCCCCTGCATCACGCCATCGAGGGTCAAAAACTCCTGGACAATGATTTTTCTCATCACGACTGCCTTTATTTTTATTCACTCGCCTGAGACTTATTTTTAGCATGTAATGTCTGGTGTTTCTGTAAATTTTAGACACAAAAAAACCGCAACATGTGCGGTTAATTGTTCAAGTTGGTGCGCTCAGAGAGATTCGAACTCCCGACCCCTTAGTTCGTAGCCAAGTGCTCTATCCAGCTGAGCTATGAGCGCGTAACTTGTGTGCCTAGGTTGGCAATACGTTTTTTTGCTTAACTTACTTGGTGCGCTCAGAGAGATTCGAACTCCCGACCCCTTAGTTCGTAGCCAAGTGCTCTATCCAGCTGAGCTATGAGCGCGCGACATAAGTAAGCGTGGCGGTGAGAGAGGGATTCGAACCCTCGATACAGTTACCCGTATGCGTCCTTAGCAGGGACGTGGTTTCAGCCACTCACCCATCTCACCGTAACGTGCGGCCATAATACAAATTTCGGCATGGCACTGCAAGCGCAGCATCAAAAAAAAGTGCATATTTTTGCTCGTTTAAATACTTTTTAAGCAATTCCTCGATTTTTCGTGCATTTTGATGGCAAAAAAACTGCATAAATTTCCAGTTATCGAAAATTAACAGAAAATTGAAAACTTAAATGGATTATTGCAATCATTTACGTGCAGTCTGCGCACACATGTTTTATGCTAAACCTATCTCCTAAGATAAATTTAAAGACATGATGAAAAACTGGGTCGATCCTGAAGCAAAAGCTGAAGCCGAACGTTATGACAACCCTATCCCTAGCCGCACGCTCATTTTAGAAACCATCGAAAAGAACAATGCCCAGTCCCATGCAGACCTGGTCGAACATTTTGAAATTGCAGATCAAAAAAGTATTGATGCCCTAAGCCATCGTTTAATTGCGATGGTGCGTGACGGGCAACTGATGAAAGACGGCTACAAGTTTCAGATTGCCGTCGAGCAACCTGAATCCGAAGCGACGGTTTATATCAATTCCCGGGGGATGGGAACTGCCAACATTTCCGGCCAGGACGACTTATTATTGGCTGAGCGTGAACTGCGCCTGGTCTTTAATGGTGACCGCGTTAAAGTGCGTCAGACTTCGGTAGACCGTAAAGGTAAAGCCTGGGGCTATATTACTGAAGTTGTGCAGCATCGTGTCAAACAGATCATTGGTAAAGTGTCAGAATATGATGGTGAATACTTTATCCAGCCAGCCAACCCAAATGCGCATCAGCCAATCACCCTTGAAAAAGAACTGATCGAACATGCCCAGGCTAATCTGGGTGACTCTATTCGTGTGGCGATTGATACCTATCCGACCCGTGAAGAATTCGCGACTGGACATATTGTGCAGTCCATGGCAGACAAGGCCGATACTGAAATCATTATTCCACAAACCATTTTAGAATATGGTTTGCCTTATGAATTCCCGGAAGAAGTGGTTAAAGAAGCCGAGAGCTTTAAAGAGCCAACGGCCAAAGACCGTGAAGGTCGTGTGGATCTACGTGATTTAGCCTTGGTCACCATTGATGGTGAAGATGCACGTGACTTTGATGATGCCGTTTATGCCGAAAAACGTCCGGGTGGTGGCTATCGTGTGGTCGTGGCCATTGCCGATGTCAGCCATTATGTACGTCCAGGCAAACCGCTAGATGATGAAGCGCAGGAACGCGGGACGTCAGTCTACTTCCCGCACTTCGTTTTACCGATGCTGCCTGAAGCATTGTCGAATGGCCTGTGTTCGTTAAATCCGAACGTTGACCGCCTATGTATGGTCTGTGATTTAAAACTGTCACGTGCTGGCCGAGTCACCGGTTTTGAGTTCTATCCGTCTGTCATGCATTCCAAGGCACGTTTGACCTATGATCAGGTCGCACAGTATCTGGAAGGTGACAGCCAGGCGATTACCGAAGATCGCGAAGTTCGCAAGTCGATCAACACCCTGTTCCAACTTTATCAAGTTCTTAAAAGTTTACGTGCTGAACGCCATGCCATGGAATTTGAAACTGTTGAAACTTACATGACCTTCGACGAACTGGGCGGAATTAAAGAAATTCTTCCACGCAGCCGTAATGATGCGCATAAGCTGATTGAAGAGTGTATGTTGCTGGCCAACGTGGCAGCCGCAGAATATGCATTGAAAAATGAAATGCCAATGTTGTACCGTGTGCATGAGCCACCAGAGTTCTCACGTATCCAGAAAGTCCGTGACTTCGTCAAGCTGCTGGGTTTGAATTTCCCGGAACAGCCGACTCAGAAAGATTATCAGGCGGTGATTGAAGCGACCAAAGAACGGATTGATGCACCAAGTATTCATGCGGTGTTATTACGCTCCATGATGCAGGCTTATTATGGCGCGAGTAATGCAGGCCATTATGGTCTGGCTTATGAAGCCTATACACATTTCACTTCACCAATTCGCCGTTATCCGGATTTGTTATTGCATCGCGCAATCAAAGCGCATTTAAATAACAAGCCATCTCCACTTTCAGGGGGTGCTTTAGATGAAGCTGGTGACCATTTCTCAGCGACAGAACGTCGTGCAGATGAAGCATCACGTTCGGTGACGACCTGGTTGAAATGCCATTATATGCAGCAGCATCTGGGCGAAGAATTTATCGGTATCATCAGTGCGACGGCAGAATTCGGCCTGTTTGTAACGTTAAAAGACCTGTATGTCGATGGTATGGTGCATGTCAGCCAGCTAGGCGACGACTTCTTCGTCTTTGATCAAAGCAGCCAGAATCTGATCGGCCAGAACCGTGGTCAGGTCTTTGGGCTGGGCGATGAAGTCAAAATCAAGGTTGCCGGTGTAAATCTGGAAGAGCGCAAGATCGACTTTGAACTGGTGCAACAACTCAGCCATGCTGGCCGTGCAGTTCGTGCCCGTGCACCACGCGTAAGTGAGAAAAAACCAGTATCACGTCCAGCCGCGACAGAAGAAGTGTTCGGCAACAATGAACGTGAATCTAAATCCAACCTGAGCGCCGATGGAGAACAGCCCATACGACGCAAAAAAGGAAAAGGAAAACCCAGCTCTTACAGTAAAAAGTCTGCTAAACCATCTGCAGGAAAGTCTGAAGCAAAGGTTAAAGATAAAGTAAAGAAAAAGGCCAAGGTCAAAAAGAAAAAGTCGAATGCAAAAGCCAAGACTGAATAATTTTTGATGGTTTAAAAAGAGCGCTACGGCGCTCTTTTTTCTTTTAAACCTTATCCAGAATAAATACGATTAGAGTAAAAATACTTACCGCATCGAATCATCAACTTAGATCAGTCTGATCAGGTACCTTCCCTATTTCTAAACAAAACTGACAGGAAAACTGCCTCCTATTTTGATCTACACTCAAGCAGTGAAATTCAAAGATCTGCAAAGACATATTTCCTATTTCTTTGAAACAGACTATGGAATTCTGCCTATTCTTAAACTATCTGTTTCGGAGTTTCAGCGAGCAACACCAATCAGTTGAACTATAACTCAACATTAGTAAAAGTAGCTTGGACATCATTGTGAACGAGATTGAATAAATCTCGATACCTCCTGCTTCAGAATAAATCACCGGTCAAGCTTGATTTCTCGATCAAGAAGCCTTACTTCTAGAACTAACACTGAAAATTAATTTGGCAGACCGACATGACTTTAGAAAAGGCAACTTTGCCTGTTCCGCAATTTGATCAGATTACGCTGGCTGAGCTAAAACAAAAGATTGAAAGCTGTATTGCTGAGGGGCAAAAGTTCCTAAATGAACTCACCGAAACACCTACTTCAGTACAGGAGCAGCTGACTACACTGGAACATGTCGACACGCTTGAAAACAATATGAGTGAGTCTTGGGGCATCCTGTCGCATTTAAATGCCGTGATGAACAATGCCGAAACCCGTGATGTCTATCAAGCACTTTTACCGGGTCTTAGCGAATATTATACGCAACTGGGTCAACATACGGCGCTCTATCAGACCTATCAGCATATTTATGATGCGTCGATTTATAATGAACTGCCGGCAGCGCAGCGAAGCGCCATTAAACTGGCCTTACGTGACTTCAAACTGTCTGGGGTGGCGTTAGAGGGTGAAGCGAAAAAACGTTATGCGGAAATTTCGGCACGTCTGTCCCAATTATCTTCCGACTTCTCCAACCATGTGCTAGATGCGACTCAGGCCTATTTCAGACCGCTAAATGAAGATGAGTTAGCGGGTCTATCTACCAGTAATATTGAGCTGTTAAAACAATATGGTCAGCAACGTGAACTGGATCAACCGGTGGCTACGCTGGATTTCCCGTCTTATCTGGCGATCATGACCCATTCAGAAAATCGTCCTCTGCGTGAAGAACTCTATAAAGCTTATACTACCCGCGCGTCAGATCAGGCTGAACAGAGCGAGTTTGACAATACTGCATTGATCGAAGAAATCCTCAGTCTGCGTCTGGAAATGGCAAAACTGCTTGGCTTTAATAATTATGCGGAATTGTCCTTAGCCAGTAAAATGGCACCGAGTGTAGAGGCAGTAGACGAATTTTTGCGTGATCTGGCAGAGCATGCCCGCGCACCAGCAGAACAGGAAATTGCTGAACTGAAAGCGATTGCTGCTGAAGATGGCATCCGTGACCTACAACCGTGGGACAGTGGCTATTATTCTGAAAAGCTGAAAATGCAGCAATTTAATTTGTCACAGGAAGCGCTTAAACCTTACTTCCCTGCACCGAAAATCCTGCAAGGCCTGTTCAGTATTGTTAATCGTCTGTATGGCATTCAGGTGATTGAACGTGAAGCGCCTGTATGGCATCCGGATGCACGTTATTTTGAATTAGAAGATCAGGGTCAGGTGATTGGCGGTTTCTATTTTGATCTATATGCACGTCAGGGCAAACGTGGCGGTGCATGGATGAGCGGTTTCCGTTCCCGTATGCAGACCAGTGATGGCTTGCAAAAACCGATTTGTTATATGGTCGGTAACTTTACTCCACCCGTCGGTAATCGCCCTGCACTGCTGACTCATGATGAAGTGATTACCCTGTTCCATGAATTTGGTCATGGCCTGCATCATATGCTGACAGAAGTGGACAATATTGCGGTAGCAGGTACCCATGGCGTGGCGTGGGATGCCGTTGAGCTGCCAAGCCAGTTTATGGAATTCTGGGCATGGGATCAGGAAAGTCTAGATCTGCTCAGCGAGCACATCGAAACCCAAGAATCCTTGCCGGCTGAACTGCTCAAGGCCCTGCTCGATGCACGTTTCTTCCAGTCTGGCATGCAAACCCTGCGTCAGCTTGAATTTGCCCTGTTTGACCTGAGTATTCACCGAGCCAATCCGGCTTTAAATGCAACACAGGTTCAGGCTACTCTGAATGAGATTCGTGAAAAGTATGCGGTCCTACCGACCACCGACTATAACCGTTTCCAGCACAGCTTCAGTCACATTTTTGCCGGTGGTTATGCAGCAGGATATTATTCCTATAAATGGGCCGAAGTTTTGGCCAGTGATGCCTTTGACCGCTTTGAAGATGAAGGTATTTTTAATACCACTACCGGAAAGCAGTTTCGGGAAAATATCCTCGCAGTTGGCGGAAAAGACACAGCACTTGACGCATTTATCAATTTCCGCGGACGCGAGCCAAAAATAGATGCATTGCTGCGTCATCAAGGTTGGACGAACCCCTCTAAAAACGCTTAAACTAGCTTTTTAAGTTGATCACAAGGTGAGTATGATGACCATTAAACGTCGTTTCATTGCAGGCGCAAAATGTCCAAAATGTCAGGCGTTAGATCGCGTCGTCATGCTGACCTCTGGTGAAGATGAATGGATCGAATGTATTGAATGTGGTTATGAAGAAAATCGTCCCACACATGTTGATCAACCAGAAACACCAGCTGTTCCAGATGAAGTTGGCGTGATTCAGTTTAAACCTCGTTCAGTAAAATAAAAATCAAGGTTCAAGCTATGTCAGTAGAACAAAGAAATAACCCCAAACTTTTAATGGGGATTATGGGGGCTTTAGTTACTGTCGTTGCATTGGTATTGCTATATCAGTGGTTGAATGCCTCTTCCGATGAAGCGGAACGCATGCATCAGGAAGATATCGCGGCTGTTCCGACAGCAAAACCTGCGGTGAAAACTGAAGAAGATACGGCGGCAGCGAAAGCAGCTGAGGCGATCGAAGCTAAAGCACTGGTATCAGACCAGCTGTTAGATGCACCGGTGCCGGAGAATGCCAGTTTGGCCAAAGAAGAAGTGGCTAAATTAGATGATATCCAAGTTCAGCTCAATGAACAAAAAGCCACACTGGATGCGCAGCATAGCGATGCCGACCAGTTGATTCAACTGAAAGAGGAACAGATCCAGTTACTTGAAGCACAACTTGCTCAAAGCCAGTAAATCTCGACAGCATTTCAGCTAGAATATCGTCAGATCTTCTAGCTCAGTTGTTTCCATGTCTGCCCCAGCCGCTCCGCATCTGCTTAAAGCCATTCTGTTACTGACCTGCTCTGCTTTTCTCTTTTCAGTCATGGGCGTCTGTATCCGTTATGCCTCAACAACAGTTGATAATGCTACCGTGGTTTTCTTTCGCAATTTTGTTGGGCTGTTTATTTTCCTGCCTTTCATTTTCAATAAAGGCATTGGTTTTTTCAAAACTGAAAAACTATGGATGCACACTTGGCGCGCAGTGGTCGGCCTGACTGCCATGTACGGCTTTTTCTATGCCATCGCGCATTTAAAACTCTCCAATGCCATGGTCTTTACCTACTCTTCCCCGATTTTTATTCCTTTGATTGCCTGGCTATTTCTCAAGGAAAAAATCACCACAAGCATGTTAGCCGCAGCTCTGATTGGTTTCATCGGCGTACTCTGTGTCGCCAAACCAGATTCGGGTCTAATTAACCTGATGTCGGTCATTGGCTTGAGTGCCAGCTTTCTGGCGGCGGTGGCCTTTGTCACGGTTCGGGCACTGACTAAAACTGAGTCTCCGGAAAAAATCGTGTTTTATTTCTGCTTTATTGGCACCCTGATTTCAGTGATTCCGATGTTCTGGCTATGGCGACCTTATACCCTGACAGAACTCAGCTATCTGATTACTGCCGGCATCCTGGCCAATTTCAGCCAATTGTTTATGTCAAATGCCTACAAGCTGGCTCCGGCAGGATAGATTGGACCGGTCAACTATGTGGCGATTTTCTTTGCCGGCATGTGGGGCTTTCTGTTCTGGCAGGAAGTTCCGGACCTTTATAGCCTGATTGGGCTGGGGCTGATTTTCTGTGCGATTCTACTGTGTAGTCCAATTCTGCAAAAACGCCTGAATTCATCCAAAATTTGATTAACGAATTTAAATCAAATAAATAAAAAAGCACCCGAAAGTGCTTTTTTATTGCTTTTTTCTTATTGATACCAGCCGAACAGCTTAAAGATATAAGGCACATAGGCAATGATCAGCATCGCAGGCAGCAATACTATCACTGGTAAAATCCAGCGTTCATAACGGTAGTAGAAAGACAAGTGTCGTACTTCTGCATCCGCCTCGGCCACTTCGGCATCGCCAATCGACTGTCTGGCCAGCAGATGATTTAGCGCAACCGGTGGCGTCACATAACCCAGCTCAAAACCAATCAGGGTAATCATCCAGAAATGTACTGGATGAATGCCGTATTGATAGGCCACTGGAGCCACGGTCGCCGAGATCAGAATCACCGCGCCAAATGGATCCATGATCATCCCGACAAAAATCATCAAGCCGACAATCAGGGAAATCACCAGAATGGTACTGCTGATGTCGGTCGGGAAGGCTTCCATAATTTCAATACGTTCCAGCAAGCCACCCACACTCACCGAAAGTGCCATCAGAATGACCAAGGCACCAATATGGCCCACCGTCTCACTGGTCGAAATATGCATAGACTTCCAGAAACCGACATTACGCAAAATTTCAGTCGCTTTTGAACGCTGCACAGTATGATCAACAGCCAATTCTTTGCCTGGTTGTTCACTATGTTCAGCCTCACGATATTCTGCATTGGCTGCGGCACCGGCTGTCGCCAGTTCAGGTGCCGATCTTGAGTTTAAAGTTGCGGTCAAAGTTTCATCCCAATGCCCCACTGCCGGCAACGGCGCAGGTTCATGACGCAACTTGTCGAACAAGACAATCATCAGCAGAATGACTGGCATCATCACTGGTGCGGTAAATTCATTCAGGTCAGTCGACAAGGCATATTTATAGAATAACCAGATCAGAATGAAAATCACGATATATGGAATAATCGCAATGAAGGCGCGACCGGATTGAGGAGCAGCCACAATAGGTGCAGCAATCCGGAATTTGTTTTCTGCAAAGAACAGGGAAATTACCAGGAATAAAGTCGAACTGAGCAGGAAGACATAAATCCCGTAGTGATAGAGTAAGTCGGTGGTCACTTCTTTATTCAGTGATGCCACCACGACAATCAGCAAGCAAGGACGTAAAACCACGCCCAGTGAACCAGACATTGCAGTGGCGGCCAATGCAAACTGACGGCGTCCGCCCGCATTCCAGACTTCCTTGTAAATAATCGCACCTGCGGCAATTACGAAAATCCCTGATGCTCCGGTATAGGCGGTCGGTAATGCAGCTGCCAGCAAGATTAACCAGGTCAGGGTTTCAGGGGCCAGATTCCATGGACGCAGAATATTCAGGAACATGTCCACGACACGGGTCTGTTTCAGCAACATACCGACCCAGATAAACAAGGCCAAATTCAGAAAGATACTAGAAAACTCCACCAATTGACCGAGGTAAATCCCCTGTCCCATTGGATAGTCCATAAAGAAAGTGAAGTTTATCCCGGTAGTAATGGCCATATAGGCATATAGCGGTACACTCAGAAAGGCCAGACCAAAACTGCCACCCTCACGTGTTGGTTTTGGTTGTTTGATCACCTGATACAAGCTGATCAGGGTGAGTGCGCTGAACAGAATCATCCACAACCAGTAGATGTATTTCATCTCCCCCATCGGCACGCCCGAGTTCAATACGGACTGATATTGGCTATAGGATGAAAATGCCAGGAAAGCATTAGCGACCAGCATGGCGACCGAATAAACTTTAAAGTCGATACGCGTGCTCGGGCTACGCAAGCCAATATGATGGGTTTTTAGAGTGGCACTGATCGCAGCAAAGACCACCATGATGACCAGAAGCAAAGCCCGGTTTTCCGTACCAAACTTGAAGATGCCAAAGAAAGAAGTTTCAAAGGTCCGATAAGCCCGAATACTTGGATGTGCTTGCACATGTTGAATGGCTTTATCATAAAACAGGTAGGATTCTTCACAGACCTGCTGTGCCTGTAACACCGCAGCACGGACATCCGCTTCCGAACGCACCCCGAAGAAGTCGGCATAATCATCGGCTGCATCGGCTTTTATCTGCTGCTGAACGCGTTGATCGACATTAATATTGCGTTCACATTGTGGACGCGTCGGCTCAGCCCTTAAAAATGAATATTGCATTCCTGTTGCCGGATCGCCGTAAATACGCTCCCCCATACGCAGCAACTGGCCGTGAATCATTTCCCCGGTGCCAATAATCAAAGTGAGCAAAAGTAAAACCAGCACGACGAAGGTCGAGATCCACTCTGTCCATATATAACGCAACAGACCTAATCCTGATCTGTTTTGATCATTATTTTGCATGTGTATTCCTATTTTTATTTTAGCGGCCTGATGCTTGGTCTAGGACGCTGATCTTCCCTTCTGCCTAGAAAATTCCTTTTCAAAGGTCAGGATCTTTATTCTATGTTTTGACTTTGCATGAAAATTGGCACAATAAAAATGACAATTTATATTTTCTTTTTGTATTTTCTGCCAAGTAAATTATTTATCTCTGCACTTTAATTATCCCGAAAATAATTGCTCACAATATAGATCAGCGCCAGAATCACGCCCCAAATCACCCCAAGTAAATGTGCCTCAACCAAAACCGGACTACCGATCAGCTGCGCCATTCCGACATTGCCAATGGTGTTTTCCCAGACCAGTTTGGCAAAAATCAAAAATAATACCAGCGCCGCAAAGCCGCGTTCCCGCTTATACAGCAAATGTACACAGGCTACGGCGACATAGGCACCATGCAGCACGCCCGACAGGCCAGCATAGGCTTCAATATTGGGTAAGAAAAAATAAAAGCTTAAACTGATCAACGGTGGCAAGATCAGCAAAATGGCACAGAAATGCCAGACGGTAGCGCGTGGAAAAATGAAAGGTAAACAGATAAAGGCGAGAATGTTTAGAAAGTAATGAATCCAGCTCACATGTACCCAGTGCGCTGTCCAGAGTCGCCAGAATTCACCCAGCAGACTCTCTTGCCAGTAGATAAAATGATCCTGAAAAATTTGCAGACATGCAGAGAGAGAGACAAAAGCCGCTAGAAAAATAATTTTTCGTCGAAAATGTTGATCTAGCATCGGCCTGTTGTCCTCCCTGACCATCTAATTTGACTTCATCCCTGAAGCTTCATGCATAGTATCTGCATTACAGATCCGCACTGAACAGATCATCGAGCTCGGAAGAACTGTCGGATTCATCCCAGAAACGTTGCATGCCATCATCGCCACTACGTATACCAGTATTTTCTGTCCAGTAACGATCTGATATGCCACTGACCATAATCGCGGCCATGCTGTCAATCAGCTTGAATTGCGGATTTACCGGTTTTTCCTCCGTACGGGCCTGAGCAAAGGTTTTCAAGGCATCCCGAACTTTGGCATCATCGCCACTGGCCTGAGCCGCTACGGCATACAAGGCATGAGATAAACGTACACCTTTTTGCTCACCAATTTGTGTAGATTGTTTTAATGTTTGGTAAGGGTCAGGCTTGCCTTCCCCTGCGCCTGGCAACAAAGTCCAGATCACCGCACGGGTGGCATTCGGCGCACCCCAGAATTTCGCGTTATCCAGACACACCATGCCACGCTCGACCACGGCAGCAATATCTTTCGGTACATGCACTGCACCACCCGAGTTAATATCATTGGTCATGGCCTGCAAGCCACTGAGCATACCCAACAGATAAACCGTTTGCTCGATATCACTGTTCATGCGTGGGCATTCTTCACCCAGGGCTTTTTGGTATTTCTTTTCATAACGGCTCTGGAACAGTTGATAACCGGTATATTGACGCTGTGCTGCCAGTGCCGCCCAGCGCTTCTGCTCGATTCGGGCATCTTGAGCTTCTGCCACCTGATTGGTTTTTGAAGCACGTAAATAGCGTAACTCGGCTTCCAGCGCTTTTTGCTCGGCACAAATACCGGCAGCCGAATACATCAGCACGGCCACCCGTGTTGGATCCGCCCCCATTTCTTTGGTCGCCATAATGGCCGGCGTTAAAGAATTCCCTGAATTACACACCATTTCAGCATCATCCATCGCTAAAATCGGCGGTACAATATGGTTTTCGGTGAAACCCAGTGCAACATTGGCACCGGTTTTAATGACCTGAGAACACCCCGTCAAAACTGTTGTTGTTATTGCAATGGTCGCCATACCTTGGCATATTTTACGGACGTCTGACATTTTCCTGTCCTCTATAATTGTGATTATGTCCATCTTTCTGCTAAAGATATCAGAAGCATTTTGTGAATAAAAGAGTATTTACTCTAATTTAGACGAGACACTTTGCCATTAAATAGCCGCGCTGCAATTGACTGTATTTAGAAGAATACCAAATTTTGGGCAAAAAAAAGTAGCATTGCGACGGTTCAGCACATGCTACTTATTAACTGTACAAGCAGAAAAATAATAAACCCTGCTTGATTAAGATGAAAATTTATCCTTCAACACTGTCCCGAGTCGTCCGATCACCAGCGTTAAAACAATCGCTACGATCAGAAACATCCATACTGGAAATTCCATTAAGGTCTCCCGTAGTTGCTGTTGGGGAGTTAAATGTACAGGCTAAAAATAAAACATAGGGAATAAATTGTCAGACAATTTCTCTAAGTCATGGATTAACCTTGATTTCTGTCTGACAATAAAAATAGGAATTTGGTCTAAATATTTGTTTTATTAGCATTTTAATTAAATCATTAAAATGCGTTTGTTTTACAACTAAATTAATTTAGTCAATAATTTTAAGGATTTCCATTGTTTGAAGGGCAATTGATCACACCAGATCAATAAAGGTCGCGCCTTGGCATGCTGAAAATACACCACAATATACGCCTGATGATCAATTACGTGACTAATACATACCCGACGGGTCGGTCGTGCTTTGGTAGTCAATGACCATTCACGTCCATCCAGATATTCAAACTGCTCAATCTGTGGTGTCTTGCGGTAAAACAGCTGATAAATCACCAAGCCTATGACAGCGCACACTGCCCAAAGTGCAATCGGCAATAACTGATACAACAGATACATCAGCAGTGCAAAAATAAAAAGCTGAAACGCCAATGCACAGAGACTGCGTTTCAGCTTAAAGCAACGATTATCCATGAACGTAAAATTTAAGCTTCTTGATAAAATCTTTTAGTTCAGGACGCGGCGGCTCAGACACTTCCATAAACCAGTCCAGCAAATCCGGGTCTTCCTGCTCAACCAGCTCTGCAAACATCTGTTTTTCGAAAGGCTCAGCATTCAGGTAATGGTTTTTTACGTAGGGATCAAAATATACATCCAGTTCTTTTAGACCACGACGCGCACGATAAATCACTTTGCGCTCTTCTAAGCTGATGTCATCAGTCATCGAATTTCCCCAACTCGTTATAAACCCGAATAGTTTACCTGAAGCGCTGGCTGAATTTCGAGGGATTTCATAGAAATGACCAAAAGCATCAGCAGATTGAAGTCATTTGAACATTCCGCTCATTGCTGCTGATCTTGGCATGGCCTAAGTTAAACCAAACAGATCAAAATAAGGAATAACAAGATGCAATCTGCAGCCATTCGCCCACTCGCTCCGATGCTGCCGCGCCAACTCTTTACTGCCGAACATGAGGCTTTTCGCGAGACGGTACGTAAATTTTATGAGAAAGAAGTCATTCCACATACCGAGCGTTATGAAAGCCAGCAGCATGTAGATCGAGAGCTGTGGAATAAAGCCGGTGAGCTTGGATTGCTCTGCGCTACCATGCCTGAGGAATATGGCGGCTCTGGCGTAAACCGGTTGTATAGCATGATTTTGATTGAGGAACAGGCCTATGCCGGAGATTCAGCGACTGGGTTTTCGCTACATTCGGATATCGTCGCCAATTATCTGCTGAACTTTGGCAGTGAAGCTCAAAAACAGCAATGGCTGCCGAAAATGGCGTCTGGAGAGGTCGTCACCGCAATCGCCATGACCGAACCGGGAACTGGCTCTGACCTGCAAGCAGTGCGGACATCTGCTGTATTGGATGGCGACGACTATGTGATTAATGGTTCCAAGATTTTTATTACCAATGGCTATCTTTGCGATATGACGATTGTGGTATGTAAAACGGGCAATAATGACAAAGGTTCGGCCAATCTGTCATTGATTATAGTCGAAGCCGACCAAGCTGGATTTAGTAAAGGCAAGCCGCTGAATAAAATTGGCATGAAAGGTCAAGATACCTGTGAACTGTTCTTTGACAATGTTCGGGTTCCGAAAGAAAACCTGCTCGGTCCGGAAGGCATGGGTTTCATGATGCTAATGAAAGAACTAGCTTGGGAACGCCTGATTGTAGCGATTATCTGTCAGGCAGGTGCTGAAGCCGCTTTTGCCCACACAGTAAAATATACCAAGGAACGTCAGGCTTTTGGCAAGAGCATCAGCCATTTTCAAAATACCCGCTTTAAACTGGCAGAACTACGTACCGAGATCGATGTGTGCCGCGCTTATCTGGATCGCTGTATGCAGCTGCAACTCAAGCACGAATTAGGCGTAGATGCCGCTGCTGCGGCCAAATACAAGATTTCAGAAATGTACAGCAAAGTCGTAGATGAATGTCTGCAACTGCATGGTGGTTATGGTTATATGCTGGAATATCCAATTGCCCGGGCTTATATCGACAACCGTGCCAACCGGATTTATGCGGGTACCAATGAAATTATGAAAGAACTCATCGCCCGTTCAATTTAAAATGGATGCATAAAAAAGGAGTCTCTCAGGACTCCTTTTTCTGTATGCAAAAATATAAATTTAAGAGACCAAACGCGGTTTATGCTTTAAAGCATTGCTGTTTTTTCTAAATTTCAGCACCCCATCTTCAAACGAAGCCTGCTTGAGTTCCTTGCGGTCTGCCAGATAATTATTGCTGACTTTCCATGGAGCATGTTTACCCTGCTTTGGCATCACGTCTGCAGCTCGGGCAATATAACCCGAACTAAGACTACCCATGACGGTATCCTGAAGCAATTCACTCTGATCTCCCTGAGCAATCACCTGCGCATAACCTTGCTGATCCATATAGTTCAGCAGACGGCAAATATACTCAGCTGCAATGTCGACTTTAAGCGTCCAGGAGGCATTGATATAGCCAATAATCAGCGCCATATTCGGTATATCACTGACCATGATGCCTCTATACAACATATGCTGTGAGGTATCGATAGGCTGACCATCCATCGTCGCCTGAATCCCGCCAAGAATTTGAATATTCAGACCGGTGGCAGAGACGATAATATCAGCATCCAGATGTTGACCTGATTTCAGCTGAATTCCCGTTTCGGTAAAGGTTTCTATCTGATCCGTTGCAACTGATGCCTGCCCTTCACGTAAAATTTTAAACAGATCCCCATCTGGCACCACACACAGACGCTGATCCCAAGGTTCATAATTCGGGGTAAAGTGCTTCATGTCCACTTTACCTTTTAGCTGAAGTTGCACCGATTTAAGCAAAAGCGATTTTAATAATTTTGGCTGTTTCTGTGCCAAAGCATAAATCCCGCGCTGCATGCCGATATTACGCGCACGTGTCAGCTTGTAAGCGACCTCCTCGGGCAGATATTTACGCATTTTTGAATAAATAAAATCGACCGAGGGTACAGAAGCAATATAAGTTGGGGAACGTTGCAACATGGTGACATGCCCTGCTCCACCTTTCACCATCGCAGGAACCAAGGTAATCGCGGTCGCACCACTGCCAATGATGACCACTTTTTTGCCTTTATAGTTTAAATTTTCCGGCCAATGTTGCGGATGAATAAATTTACCTTTGAATGCATCTTGATTTGGAAACTCCGGCTGAAAACCCTGATCATAATTATAATAACCGGTACAACCGAGTACAAAGTTGGCGATCCAGATCTGCTTCTTACCGTGTGCATCCTCGATCTCTACTGACCATTTGCAGGTTGTAGAATCATAATTGGCACTTAAGACCCGATGCTGAAAATGGATTTTCGGCTGTAGCTTAAACTCATCCACCACTTCAGTCAGATAATTTTTGATGGATGCGCCATCGGCAAGCACGCTTTCTTTCTTCCAGGGTTTGAAATTAAAACCAAAAGTCGACATATCCGAATCAGAACGGATTCCCGGATATTTAAACAGGTCCCAAGTTCCACCAATACTTTCACGGCGTTCAATAATCTCAAAAGAGCGTTGCGGACAA
The DNA here is from genome assembly GCF_049896445.1 of Acinetobacter sp. TWP2-2-3. Classification (GTDB taxonomy): domain Bacteria; phylum Pseudomonadota; class Gammaproteobacteria; order Pseudomonadales; family Moraxellaceae; genus Acinetobacter. Next base: position 240,254 of record NZ_JAFCUI010000004.1, on the reverse strand, counting down.
TGTTTAGAAAGATGCGCTGCCAGACCAATCCCCGAGATCCCCGCACCCACGATTAAAATATCTACCTGCTTTTCCATCTTGTTCTTTTACCTAAGCGATGCTATCTGTTTTTATTAAATCACAAAACTGACAATACACAATGTCAAGTTCATTAAAAAGCCACTATTTTTTTATCTTTTGAGGCCAGATCAGTTATCTGAAACTCAATCACTTTAAATTAAAATATACAGGCATTAAAAAAGGCCGGTTTATTCAACCGACCTTTTCGAACAACTTGCGTTATTCTTCACGAAATTAGTTAACTTCGCGATCTACTAGCTCAACGTAAGCCATCGGTGCAGCATCACCTGCACGGAAGCCCGCTTTAAGAACACGTAGATAACCGCCGTTACGCTCTTTGTAACGAGGGCCAAGAACGGTAAATAATTTACCAACAGTTGCTGCTGAACGAGTACGAGCAAACGCCAAACGACGGTTTGCTACTGTATCGTTTTTAGCTAAAGTGATTAAAGGCTCAGCTACACGACGTAACTCTTTTGCTTTAGGCACAGTTGTTTTGATCAACTCGTGCTCGAACAAAGAGTTAGCCATGTTTTGGAACATCGCTTTACGATGACTGCTTGTACGGCCTAATTTCACACCACTATTACGATGACGCATGGTGATAGTCCTACTTAATTAACGGCTACGATAGGCGAAACGATCGTCCATACGGAGACTAGCCGGTGGCCAGTTCTCTAAACGCATGCCGAGTTGTAAGCCTTTAGAAGCCAGAACATCTTTGATCTCAGTAAGCGATTTTTTACCCAAGTTAGGAGTTTTAAGCAACTCAACTTCGGTACGCTGTACAAGATCACCAATGTAGTAAATGTTTTCTGCTTTCAAACAGTTAGCAGAACGAACAGTTAGCTCTAGATCATCTACTGGGCGAAGCAAGATTGGGTCAACTTCTTCACGAGGCTCTTGAGCAACAGGTGCTTGATCTTTCTGAAGGTCAACGAAGATCGCAATTTGTTGCTGCAAAATAGTTGCAGCTTTGCGGATCGCTTCTTCAGGATCTACAGTACCGTTAGTTTCAAGATCAATGATCAGTTTATCAAGGTCAGTACGTTGTTCTACACGCGCGTTTTCCACGGTGTATGAAACACGTTTGATTGGGCTGTAAGACGCATCTAACTGCAAGCGACCCACTGGGCGAGTTTCGCCTTCAGGGAAGCGTGAATCAGAAGTCTCGTAGCCACGACCTTGAGCCACTTTCAGACGCATTTTCAATGAGCCTGAGGCACTTAAAGTACCGATCAAATGTTCAGGGTTAACCACTTCAACATTATGAGGTAAACGAAGGTCAGCCGCAGTTACGTCGCCTGCACCTTGTTTCTCTAATGTTAAATAAGCTTCATTTTGATCGAACAGCTTAATCGACAATCCTTTTAGGTTCAGCAAGAGCTCGACGATGTCCTGCTGCAAGCCTTCCAAAGTACTGTACTCGTGCTCGACCCCTTCAATCTCAACTTCTACCACAGCTGCGCCAGGTAGAGAAGAAAGAAGGATGCGACGTAAAGCATTACCAAGAGTATGACCAAAGCCACGCTCTAATGGTTCTAGAATAACTTTTGCCGAGGTCCCGCTTGCCGCTTCGACCTTGATCGCTTGCGGAGTTAGAAACTCATTTGCAGTACGCGTCATATTGCTTCCTCAAGGATTATTTAGAATACAATTCTACAATCAAGCTTTCGTTGATTTCAGCAGGTAAATCAGAACGATCCGGTGCAGCTTTGAACGTACCTTCTAATTTAGAATGGTCAATTTCCATCCAAGAAGGCATGCCACGTTGAGTAGCTAACTCAATTGCGTTTTTGATACGTAATTGTTGCTTAGCGCCTTCGTGAACTGCGATCACATCACCCGCTTTAACTTGGATAGACGCAATGTTAACACGACGGCCATTCAAAGTGATGCTACGGTGAGATACTAACTGACGAGCTTCTGCACGAGTAGAACCGAAACCCATACGATAAACAACGTTATCAAGACGGCTTTCAAGTAGCTTCAACAGGTTTTCACCAGTTGCGCCTTTAACACGAGCAGCTTCTTTATAGTAGTTACTAAATTGACGCTCTAAAACACCGTACATGCGACGTACTTTTTGTTTTTCACGTAATTGTAGTGAGTACTCAGATTGTTTACCACCACGAGCCCCGCCGTGTTGGCCAGGAACTTTCGCATGTTTTTTTGTCTTAACATCAAACGGTTTAACGCCTGATTTAAGTTGCAGGTCTGTCCCTTCGCGACGAGAGAGTTTGCATTTTGGACCAATATAACGAGCCATGAATGTTTCTCCTTACACGCGACGTTTTTTAGGTGGACGGCAACCGTTGTGCGGGATTGGCGTCACATCGGTAATGCTGTTAATTTTATAACCCACTGCACCTAAAGCACGAACCGCAGATTCACGACCAGGACCAGGACCTTTTACAAGGACGTCCAAGTTTTTCAAACCGTAGTCTAAAGCAGCTTTACCAGCAACTTCAGCAGCTACCTGAGCAGCGAACGGAGTTGATTTACGTGATCCACGGAAGCCTTGTCCACCTGAAGTGGCCCAAGCCAGTGCATTACCTTGACGATCGGTAATAGTCACAATGGTGTTATTAAAAGAAGCGTGAATGTGTGCGACACCTTCAGAGACGGTACGAGTGACCTTCTTGCGTGCGCGAGTATCTTTAGCCATCTTTTAGCTTCCAGAAATCTTATTTCTTAATAGGTTTGCGCGGACCTTTACGGGTACGAGCGTTAGTTTTGGTGCGTTGACCGCGGACAGGCAAGCTGCGACGATGACGAAGACCGCGGTAGCAGCCTAAATCCATTAAACGTTTAATGTTCATGGAAATTTCGCGACGTAAATCACCTTCGGTCGGAACCTTAGCAACTTCTGCACGAATCGCATCAAGCTGAGCGTCATCTAATTCACGGATCTTAGTAGTTGGAGCAATACCAGCAGCAGCTAAGATAGCTTTTGAAGTATGGCGACCAATACCAAAGATATACGTTAGAGAGATAACAGCGTGCTTGTTATCCGGAATGTTTACACCGGCAATACGAGCCATTCAATTTTCTCCAAAAAGGCAGTAGATAATCAACCGCCCCACAAAAATCTTGAGGGGCGGATAATAACCTAATTCGCCTACAGAAATCAACAGGTCTTAATCAGATTAACCTTGACGCTGCTTATGACGAGGTTCTGCGCTACAAATTACGCGGATAACCCCATTACGACGGATAACTTTACAGCTACCACAAATTTTCTTAACAGAAGCTTGTACTTTCATGATGAAACCTCAAGTGCGCTTATCCCTTAGGATGAGCAGTCGTTTTTCTCATTAACGTTTGATTATCGTATTGGTGCGAAGTGAGGTGTGATTGCAGCTGAGCCATAAAGTCCATCACTACCACCACAACAATCAGCAAAGAGGTACCACCCAAATAGAATGGAATACCAAATGAACTTTGCAATACCATCGGCATCAAACAAATGACTGCGATGTAAATCGCGCCAATAAATGTCAAACGATTGAGAATATGATCTAAGTAACGAGCAGTTTGCTCACCTGGACGTATACCAGGCACGTAAGCTCCGCTGCGTTTCAAGTTCTCTGACACTTCTTTAGGACTAAATACCAGTGCTGTATAGAAGTAACAGAAAAAGATAATTAACGCACCAAAGAGCACCAAATACAACGGCTGACCAGGCGACAATACCAATGCTACATCTTGCAGGCTACGCTTAATAAATCCAGCATTTGGATCTGCACTACCCACCCACTGACCTAAGCTCGCAGGGAACAAAAGTAATGAGCTGGCAAAAATTGCCGGAATCACACCCGCCATATTAATTTTTAATGGCAAATGTGTCTGCTGTGCAGTAAATACACGACGACCTTGTTGTTTTTGAGCGTAGTTTACCGGAATACGACGCTGCGCTTTCTCGATAAACACGATCGCTGCCAAAACACCCAGAGATAACAAACCAAAAATTACCAAGCCAATCAGGCTGGTCTGGCCATTATCTACAGAGGAGAAAGATTGCATAATCAGATTAGGCAATCCGGCAACAATACCCGCGAAGATGATCATGGAAATACCATTTCCCACCCCACGCTCGGTAATCTGTTCACCCAACCACATCAAGAACATGGTCCCCGCAACCAGTGAGGTTACTGCAGGAACATAAAAAGCCAAACCAGTATTCAGGGTAATCCCCTGACTGATCAGGCCTGCACACATACCTATCGCCTGTACCAGCGCTAAGAATAATGTACCTTGTCGTGTGTATTGATTAATTTTACGTTTGCCTTGCTCGCCTTCTTTCTTTAAAGCTTCCAGCGAAGGAACCACAGTTGACATCAACTGCACGATAATCGACGCAGAGATGTATGGCATGATCCCGAGAGCAAGAATAGACATTCGTTCTAATGCACCACCAGAAAACATGTTAAACAAACCAAGGATGGTACCTTGGTTTGCATTAAACAAGTTTTCTAACGCAGCATTATTGATGCCTGGTACTGGAATATGCGCTCCTAGTCGAAACACCAACAACGCACCAATGAGAAACATCATTCGACGAATAATTTCACGGTATTTCACATGAAATGGTTGGCCTTTCATCATGTTGACATGACCTGAAGAACTAGGAGTCATAGACACTGGGGATTACTCCTCGACTTTGCCGCCAGCAGCTTCAACAGCAGCTTTAGCGCCTTTAGTCAATGCAACACCTTGAACAGTGAATGCACGAGTAATTTCACCAGAAAGTACGATACGAGCACGGATCATGTCTTTACGTACAACGTTCGCAGCTTTTAAAGTTTCAAGAGACACGATGTCGCCTTCAACTTTAGCAAGCTCAGATAAACGTACTTCAGCAGTTTTCAAAGCCAATTGGCTAGTGAAGCCGAATTTAGGCAAACGACGGTAAAGTGCTGTTTGACCGCCTTCGAAACCTGGACGAGTACCACCGCTCTTACGTGAGTTTTGACCTTTGACACCACGGCCACCGGTCTTACCAACGCCAGAACCGATACCACGGCCTAAACGAAGGTTATCACGTTTAGCACCTTCTGCAGGTGCAATTGTATTTAAACGCAGAGTCATGGCTTATTCCTCTACACTAACCATATAGTAGACTTGGTTGATCATACCACGGTTAGAAGGTGTGTCTAACACTTCTACAGTATGACCAATACGACGCAGACCTAAACCTTGCAGGCTAAGCTTGTGATTTTTCAAGCGGTGCGATGCAGATTTAGTCTGGGTAACTTTAATCGTTTTCATGATTGATTACCCTTGAATTTGTTCTACTGAAAGACCACGTTTCGCAGCAACCTTTTCAGGAGTAGTCATATCACGCAAACCATTGAAAGTTGCGTTTACTACGTTAGCAGCGTTAGTAGAACCACGGCATTTAGTCAACACGTTACGTACGCCTACAGCTTCTAGAACTGCACGCATAGCGCCACCAGCAATTACACCTGTACCTTCAGAGGCAGGCTGCATGAATACGCGGCTAGCGCCGTGACGTGCATGAATTGGGTGCTGTAACGTACCATCAACAAGGTCAACAGTAATCATATTGCGACGAGCAGCTTCAAGTGCTTTAGAGATAGCAGCTGGAACTTCACGTGCTTTACCACGACCAAAACCTACGCGACCATTACCATCACCCACAACAGTTAATGCTGTGAAAGAGAAGATACGACCACCCTTAACAACTTTGGCTACACGATCAACGGCAACCAGCTTTTCAACAAGACCTTCGTTTTGTTCAACTTTAGCCATGATTAGAACTCCAAGCCGTTTTCACGAGCAGCATCAGCCAAGGCTTTGATACGACCATGATATTTAAAACCAGAACGGTCAAATGCAACTTTAGTAACACCAGCTGCTTTAGCGCGTTCTGCGATTAAAGCACCTACTTTTTGAGCTGCTTCAACGTTACCAGTTGTACCCGCACGTAGAGTAGTGTCTAAAGTAGAAGCTTGCGCTAATACTTTGCCACCATCTGCAGAGATAACTTGAGCATAGATGTGACGCGGAGTGCGGTTTACACACAAACGAGTCGCACCCAATGCACGGATGTGCAAGCGTGTGCTTTTCGCACGACGCAAACGGGATTGTTTCTTTTCGTTCATAAGAACCTCGCGCCTTATTTCTTCTTAGCTTCTTTACGAAGTACAACTTCGTCAGAATAACGAACACCTTTGCCTTTATATGGCTCTGGTGGACGGTAACCACGGATATCTGCAGCAACCTGTCCTAAAGCTGCTTTATCAGCAGATTTAAGAATGATTTCAGTTGCAGTTGGAGTTTCAGCAGTTACACCTGCAGGAAGTGCATAATCGATCGGATGAGAGAAACCAAGGTTAAGATGAACAACGTCACCTTTAACCGCAGCTTTATAACCAACACCGATAAGCTGTAACTTACGTTCGAAACCTTCGCTAACACCTTTTACAAGGTTGTTAAGCACAGCGCGAGCAGTACCAGCTTGCATCCAAGCGTCTTTCGACTCTTGTACTGGAGCAATAGCTAGAATACCGTCTTCCTGTTTAAGCTCGACCAGCGCATGCAGGTTGAAAGACAATGTACCTTTAGTGCCTTTCACTTCGACCTGCCGGCCGTTCTGAGTAACTGTTACACCGTTAGGTACAGTTACTGGGGCTTTAGCCACACGAGACATGAGGAATCACCTATTAAGAAACAAAAGCAATAACTTCACCACCAACGCCTGCAGCACGTGCAGCGCGATCAGTCATGATGCCTTTGCTTGTAGAAACAATTGCAATACCTAAACCTTGCTTAACGCTAGGAAGTGCATCTTTACCGCGATACTGACGTAGACCTGGACGGCTTACGCGCTTCACAGTTTCGATAACTGGTTTGCCTTCGAAATACTTTAAAGTCAAAGTAAGAGTTGGTTTGCCTTCAGCATCCGCAACTTCTACGTTTGAAATATAACCTTCTTGTTGAAGTAAGTTAGCAATTGCTACCTTCAACTTAGAATTAGGCATAGAAACAGTTTGTTTCTTTGCCATTTGTGCGTTACGAACACGTGTTAGCATGTCGGCAACGGTATCTTGCATACTCATCTATAGTGCTCCTTACCAGCTTGCCTTAACAACGCCAGGTACATCACCTTGCATTACTGTTTCACGTAATTTGTTACGGCTTAAACCGAACTTACGGAAGTAACCATGAGGACGACCAGTTAAACCACAACGGTTACGTAGACGTACTGGAGATGCATTACGTGGTAATGCTTGTAATTTCATCATCGCTTCGAAACGTTCTTCGTCTGATGCATTTACGTTTGCAATAACAGCTTTTAATTCAGCACGTTTTGCAGCGTATTTAGCAACAGTAGCTTCGCGTTTCAATTCGCGATTAATCATACCTTTCTTAGCCATATCGACCTCTTATTTGAACGGGAAGCCGAATGCACGCATAAGCGCACGGCCTTCGTCATCGGTGCGAGCAGTCGTAGTAATGGTAATATCCATACCACGAATACGATCAATCTTGTCAAAATCGATTTCAGGGAACATGATTTGCTCCTTAAGACCCATTGAGTAGTTACCACGACCGTCGAATGATTTCGCAGAGAAACCACGGAAGTCACGGATACGAGGGATCGCAATCGAGATCAAACGGTCCAAGAATTCGTACATACGTTCGCCGCGTAAAGTAACTTTACAACCGATCGGCCAACCATCACGGATTTTAAAACCAGCGATTGATTTACGAGCTAACGTAAGTACTGGTTTTTGACCAGCGATAGCTTGCATATCTGAAAGAGCACCATCAAGGAGTTTTTTGTCAGCAGCAGCTGCGCCAACACCCATGTTGATCGTGATTTTAGTGATGCGAGGAATCTCCATCACATTCTTAACACCCAATACTTCTTGTAATTGAGCTTTAAGTTCGTCGTTGTAACGTGTTTTAAGTCTGGCCATGGCCTATATCAACCTATTACTTCGCTACCGCCACTGATTCACCATTTGATTTGAATACGCGAGTTTTCACGCCATCAATCACTTGGTAACCAACACGGTCAGCCTTTTGGGTTGTAGCATTAAAAACTGCCACGTTTGAAATATGAAGCGAAGCTTCCTGAGTTACAACGCTACCTTCAGCGCCTGTAGCACGGTTCGGCTTCTGATGCTTCTTCACCAAGTTAAGGCCTTCAACCTTAACACGGTCATTAGAAACAGACAGAACAGTACCCTGTTTGCCTTTTTCTTTACCTGCGATCACAATTACTTGATCGCCTTTTTTAATCTTAGCCATGATCGCCTCTTATAGAACTTCAGGAGCCAATGAAATAATTTTCATGAACTGTTCAGTACGAAGTTCACGAGTCACTGGTCCGAAAATACGAGTTGCAATCGGCGCTTTGTTGTTGTTCAAAATAACAGCAGCGTTATCGTCGAAACGAATCACTGAACCGTCTGCACGACGGATACCGAATTTTGTACGAACCACAACCGCATTCATCACGTCACCTTTTTTAACACGTGCGCGTGGAATTGCTTCTTTTACAGTAACTTTAATAATGTCGCCAACAGAAGCATAACGACGATGCGAGCCACCAAGTACTTTAATACATTGTACGCGGCGTGCACCACTGTTGTCTGCTACGTCGAGCATAGTTTCGGTCTGAATCATTGCCCTACTCCAAAACCGAGCAACACCGGTCGAAATTTCGAAAGGCTCAAAGAGTACTCGAAATTGACCGATGATGCAACAAGAACGTTAATTACTCAGCAGCTGCTTCAACAACTTCAACTAGAGTCCAAGACTTAGTTTTAGAAATTGGGCGGCTTTCTTTAATGGTTACAACATCACCAGCTTTTGCTGTGTTGTTCTCATCATGAGCATGTAATTTTGTTGAACGGCGGATTAATTTGCCATACAACGGGTGTTGAACTTGGCGTTCAATAAGAACAACGATAGATTTATCCATCTTGTCGCTTACAACTTTGCCAGTTAACGTGCGGACTGTTTTATCACTCATTGTCCGTTCCCCTGTTTTTCGGTAAGGAGGGTCTTAATACGAGCAATAGTCTGACGAGTAAGTGCAACTTCATGCGATTTACCCAATTGACCAGTTGCTTTCGCCATACGAAGACGGAATTGGTTAAGCTGTTGCTCATCAAGCAAAGCTGTCAACTCTTCTACCGACTTTTCACGTAGATCTTTAGTTTTCATTACATTACCGTCCGAGTCACGATAGCGGTTTTAAACGGAAGCTTAGCTGCTGCAAGCGTAAACGCTTCGCGAGCCAATTCTTCGTTAACACCATCAATTTCGTACAAGACTTTACCTGGTTTGATTTGGCAAACCCAATATTCCACAGAACCTTTACCTTTACCCATACGCACTTCAAGAGGCTTAGAAGTAATCGGCTTGTCCGGGAATACACGGATAAAGATCTTACCACCACGCTTAATACGACGGCTAATTGTACGACGCGCTGCTTCAATTTGACGCGCAGTCATTTGACCACGTTCAACTGATTTAAGTGCAATAGTACCGAAAGATACTGTGCTACCGCGGTGTGCTAGACCAGTGTTACGGCCTTTCTGCACTTTACGGAATTTAGTACGCTTAGGTTGCAACATGGATTATTCTCCTTTTTCAGCAGAACGATCATTGCGACGACCACGACGCTCTTGACCTTCACCACGACCACGACCGCGTTTAGCTGGACGCTCTTCAGCTGGAGCTGGGTTCATGACTTGTTTCATGCCGCCCAAGATCTCACCACGGAAGATCCAAACTTTAACACCGATCGTACCGTAAGTAGTCTCAGCACGCATAGTCGCATAGTCGATATCTGCACGAAGCGTATGTAGAGGTACACGACCTTCACGATACCACTCAGTACGAGCAATCTCAGCACCACCTAAACGGCCTGAAACTTCTACTTTGATACCTTTAGCACCAGCACGCATTGTGTTTTGAACCGCACGCTTCATAGCACGACGGAACATTACACGTTTTTCTAATTGAGAAGCGATAGCTTCAGCAACTAGACGCGCGTCTAAGTCTGGACGATCAATTTCATTGATACTTACTTGCGCAGGAACACCCATGATAGATGTTAATTCGCGTTGTAGTTTCTCAATATCTTCGCCTTTTTTACCGATTACGATACCAGGACGAGCAGTGCTAATAGTTACTTTAGCAGCGCCTGTAGGGCGTTCGATAAGAATGTTGCTGATCATCGCGTTTTTAAGTTTTTTGATCAAAAACTCACGAACTTGAAGATCTTTAAGCAAGTATTCAGCGTATTGTTTCGGATTCGCATACCAGTTAGCGTTATGACGTTTCACAACACCTAGGCGGATACCGATTGGATGAACCTTCTGACCCATATCAAACCCCTACCTTAACGGTGATGTGACAAGTACGCTTAGTAATACGATCTGCACGGCCTTTAGCACGTGGCATAATACGTTTCAGGCTCATGCCTTCATCAACGTAGATCGTAGAAACTTTAAGGTCGTCTACATCTAAACTGTTATTGTGTTCAGCGTTTGCAATCGCAGATTCCAACGCTTTCTTAACTAGAACTGCAGCTTTTTTGTTGCTGAAGTTAAGGATGTTAAGAGCGTGCGCAACAGATTTGCCGCGGATAAGATCTGCAACCAAACGAGCTTTTTGTGCCGAGATAGCGGCACCGCGTAATTTAGCAGTTACTTCCATCATAGCACCCATTAACGTTTAGATTTCTTGTCAACACCGTGACCGCGATAGGTACGAGTTGGTGCAAATTCACCAAGCTTGTGACCAACCATGTGCTCAGAAACGATCACAGGAACGTGGTTACGGCCATTGTGTACAGAAATTGTTAAACCAACAAAATCCGGGAGGATCATCGAACGACGCGACCAAGTTTTGATCGGCTTACGGTTATTAGCCGCGATAGCCGCTTCAACCTTAGCGAACAAGTGCGCATCGACGAATGGGCCTTTTTTCAGAGAACGAGGCATTGTCAGATTCCTTTACTTGTTACTTAACGCGACGGTCGCGAATAATCATCTTAGTCGTACGCTTATTGGTACGTGTCTTGTACCCTTTAGCTTTTTGACCCCATGGGCTTACAGGTTGAATACCTTTGTTACGCCCTTCACCACCACCATGTGGATGGTCAACTGGGTTCATCGCCATACCACGAACGGTAGGACGAACACCACGCCAGCGTGATGCACCAGCTTTACCTAGTGAACGAAGGTTGCTTTCTGAGTTAGATACTTCACCTAACACAGCACGGCATTCAACGTGAATTTTACGCATCTCGCCTGAACGCAGACGAACGATAGCGTAAGAACCGTCACGACCCAACAGCTGAACTGAAGTACCAGCTGAACGAGCTAACTGCGCGCCTTTACCGATTTTAAGTTCGATGTTGTGAAGAGTAGAACCGATAGGCATGTTGCGAAGCGGCAAGCAGTTACCTGGACGAATTGGAGCATCGTTACCAGACTGTACTTTATCGCCAGCGCGAAGGCCTTTAGGAGCGATGATATAACGACGCTCACCATCAGCATACAATACAAGCGCAATGTGTGCAGTACGGTTAGGATCGTATTCGATACGCTCTACAGTTGCAGGAATACCATCTTTGTTACGTTTGAAGTCAACTAGACGGTAGTGCTGCTTGTGACCGCCACCAACGTGACGAGTCGTGATGTGACCGTTGTTATTACGGCCGCCAGTACGTTTTTTAGCTTCAACCAACGGAGAGTATGGTGCGCCTTTGTGAAGGTGATCGTGAACCACTTTCTCTACAAAGCGACGTCCTGGAGACGTTGGCTTACATTTTTGAATAGGCATAATTCTCGTCCTTATTCCGCTGTGCTTTCAGCGGTATCGCCCAAGTCAGCCATTTCAACATCTTGGCCAGCTTTCAGGGTGACGTATGCTTTTTTAACATCAGAACGACGTCCTAATGTTTTACCAAAGCGTTTAGACTTACCTTTAGTGATAGTCGTGTTAACTTTAACAACTTCCACACCAAAGAGTTGTTCCACTGCTTTTTTGATTTCAAGCTTGTTTGCATTTAATGCAACTTTAAACACTTGAACACCAGCAGTTTCACCTAAAACTTGTGCTTTTTCTGAGAATACAGGTCCTTGCAGGACTTGATAGATACGTTCGTTGTTCATCCGAGTTCTACCTCAATTTTCTTAGCAGCAGCTACAGACATAACAACTTTGTCGAACGCAATCAAGCTAACCGGATCGATTGCAGCAGCATCAACCACATCAACGTGTGGAATGTTGCGCGCAGCAAGATACAGGTTCTCATCAACAGCATCAGTAACGATCAATGCGCGAGTCGCATTCAAGTCGTTAAGTTTTGCAAGCAATTCTTTAGTTTTTGGAGCTGCAACAGCAAACTCTTCAACTAAAACTAGGCGATCTTGACGAACAAGTTCAGCTAGGATGCATTGCATAGCACCGCGGTACATTTTACGGTTTACTTTTTGAGACCAGTCTTGTGGACGAGCAGCAAAAGTTTTACCACCGCCAACCCAGATTGGGCTACGAATAGAACCAGCACGAGCGCGGCCAGTACCTTTTTGACGGAATGGCTTGCGACCACCACCAGAAACGTCTGCACGTGATTTCTGAGCTTTTGAACCTTGACGGCCACCAGCTAAATAAGCTGTAACCACTTGGTGAACAAGAGCTTCATTAAATTCACGACCGAACGCAACTTCTGATAATTCAACAGCAGAGCCGGAAACAGTATTTAAATTCACGTTATTTCCCCTCAGGCCTTGATCGTAGGACGAACGATTACGTCGCCACCAGTAGCACCAGGAACCGCGCCTTTAACAACTAGAACTGAACGTTCTGTGTCGATAGCAACGATCTCAAGACCCTGTGTAGTTACGCGTTCAGCACCTAAATGGCCAGCCATTTTTTTGCCTTTGAATACGCGACCAGGAGTCTGGTTTTGACCAGTAGAACCTAAAACACGGTGAGAAACTGAGTTACCGTGAGTTGCATCTTGCGTACGGAAGTTCCAACGCTTAACACCACCTTGGAAACCTTTACCTTTAGATTGACCAGTTACGTCAACAACTTGACCAACTTGGAACAATTCAACGGTAAGCGTACCACCAACTTCACGACCTTCAAGATCAGCTTCTGTAGCACGGAATTCTTGAACTAGACGACCAGCTGCAACACCCGCTTTCGCGAAGTGACCTTTCTGAGCGTTAGTTACGCGAGATTCGCGACGTTCACCAGTAGTGATTTGAATCGCTTGATAACCATCAGTTTCAAGCGTTTTGATTTGAGTGATGCGGTTAGGATCAACCTCAATCACTGTAACAGGCACAGAAACACCAGCATCTGTAAAGATACGTGTCATACCGCACTTGCGACCGACTAAACCAATAGCCATGTGCATAAACCTCTAAAAAAGCGGCCTAATTAACTTAGAGTGTTAATTAACCCGAAAGCCTTAACCCAATGCGATCTGAACATCAACACCAGCTGCAAGATCTAACTTCATCAATGCATCTACAGTTTTGTCTGTAGGTTGAACGATGTCGATCAAACGCTTGTAAGTACGGATTTCGTACTGGTCACGCGCATCTTTGTTTACGTGTGGTGATGTTAAAACGTTAAAACGTTCAATGCGTGTTGGCATTGGAATTGGACCACACACTTGTGCGCCAGTACGTTTTGCGGTTTCTACGATTTCTTGAGCTGATTGATCAATCAAGCGATGATCAAAAGACTTAAGACGGATACGAATTCTCTGGTTAGACATACCAGTAAACTCCAAGCCAAATATATAAAGAATCACTCTTGACGCATCTCACCCCACTTTATATGGGCAAGTGTCAAGAGCAGTGAAATATCACTAAGGTCATGATCGATGCCACGACTGTAACGATAGTTAACTACTTTATTCGCAGTTAACCCCCTTCCTATTGAAGGGTCGCTTATTATAGCCATTGTTTAATGCATAAGCAAATCTCTTTTATGGTTTTATCCAAGTTTTCAATTTATGACTTAAAACAATAGTTTATTGTTTAAATATTAGGCAGTTTTCGCCAAAACATATTCTATAGCACGATTTAACATCTGATTTCCTTCAATAAATTTTTGCTTCGTGGTTTTTTTTAATTCAAATAAATTTTGCACATATTTTCCTGAAAATTGCGCAAGCTCTTCTTCATTTTCCAAAAACAATGCCAGGGTTTCTGGGGTAATTTCAGGATGAAACTGGAAGCCCAATACATTTCTGCCCAACTGATACATCTGATTACGACAGGCTTCATTTTCTGCCAGATGGACTGCACCTTTGGGCAATTCAAATGTTTCATTGTGCCATTGCAGAATATTAAATTGCTCCGGCAAGCTAAAACACGTCTCTGGTAGATTCGTCACTCTGTGCACCGTGGTCCACCCCAATTCCTGTTCTGGATTGCGACTAACACCTGCACCTAAAGCATTTGCAATCAATTGCCCACCCAGACACAGGCCAATTGCCGGTTTGCCATGCGAAAGATAGCGACGCAACCAGCGTTTTTCTATTCTTAACCAGGGGAAATTCGCTTCATCATTCACACTCATGGTTCCCCCCATAATGATCAGCAAATCCACCTCTTCCACTGCAGGCAGCGCCTCGATCTCCAGCGGTCGATCGACGGGTAAAGCAAAAAATTCAGTCGCGGTAATTTGCGCCTGATGCTGCTTTAAAAATTCATAACAACTACCAAAACCTTCACCAGCAGTATGCTGAAAATAATGCACTTTTAAATGCGACTTCATGCTCCTCAACCTATTTTTTTAGCTATATAAATTTAGGTTTTGCAAAAATGAAGCCAACTTTTTATAAGACTTGTTGTTTTTAAACAATTCACAACGTAACTGGCAGTGAGTCACAGATTCTCTTAAGCTAGAGTAATATTTGATTACATTTGAGCGCATTCACGTGAAACAAGACTCTCAAACTCGCCTGATTCATGCACCACGAAAGGCTCCTCAAGCGATTTCTACTATTCAGCCTCCCCTCTATCGTGCATCGACCATTATCTTTAACAATACCGATGCCCTGTTTAATCGCCATTGGACCGATGGCTATGACTATAGTTATGGCACGCATGGCACGCCTACAACCTTTACTCTGGGGGACAACATTGCACAACTCGAAGGTGGTTTATATCACTTGCTCGCACCGAGTGGTTTATCCGCGATTAATCTCGTGAATTCTTGCTTTTTAAGTCAAGGCGATGAGGTTTGGGTGGCTGACAATATCTATGGTCCAAACATGGAGCATTTACGCAATCTGGAAAAGCGTTATGGAATTACAGTTAAAGTCTACAATCCCATAGAGCTTGATACGTTTCAGCCTACAGATAAAGCCAAACTGATCTGGCTCGAGGCTGCTGGCTCAGTCACCTTGGAATTTCCGGATCTGGCTGGTTTAGTGAAAAAAGCTCAGGCACACAATATTCTTACTGCGCTGGATAATACCTGGGGCGCAGGTCTGGCTTTTGATGCCTTTGATTTTAGTGAAGAGCATTTAAGTGTAGATATGACGGTACATGCACTGACCAAATATCCAAGTGGCGGTGGTGATATCCTGATGGGCTCAGTGGTTACGCGAGATAAGACCCTGCATCACAAACTGTTCCGTGCGCATGCCATTCAGGGCATTAGTGTTTCTGGTGATGATGTGGCACAGATACAACGTAGTCTGGCTTCGATGCAACTGCGATATCAACATCAATCCAACAGTGCGCTTACATTAATGACATGGCTTAAACAGCAAACCGAGTTTGTGCAAGTACTTCATCCTTCAGATCCGGACAGTGCAGGCCATCAGTACTGGAAAGAAATTTGCAAGCAAGGTGATAGTGCCGGCCTGGTCAGCGTGATCTTTGACAGCACATACGTAATGCAGGATATCCGGAATTTCTGTGATAGCTTAAAACTGTTTAAGCTTGGCTTTAGTTGGGGTGGCCCTGTCAGTCTGGTCATGCTATATAACTTAAAAGACATGCGTGTGCTGGAACATTCACACTTAAAAGACGGCTTGCTGGTTCGTTTCTGTATTGGACTGGAATATCCGGAAGATTTGATTCAAGATATTCAGCATGCACTAGAACAAATGAAAAAACTTAAAAACGAATAATAAATAACAGGAAAAGCTATGGGTAGACCAATTGTTATTGCTAAAAAAACTGCGGATGCCACACAGGATATTGTGCTGCATTCCCAACTTGCCAATCGACATGGCTTGATTGCAGGTGCCACTGGTACCGGAAAGACTGTGACTTTAAAAGTATTGGCGGAGAGCTTTTCTCGAATTGGTGTACCTGTATTCCTCGCCGATGCCAAAGGCGATGTGTCCAGCCTGACCAAAGCAGGTGAAAGCAGCCCCAAGTTTGATGAACGGATTAAAAGTCTCAATATCGAGTCCATTCCTTTTGCAGCCTCACCAGTGGTGTTTTGGGATTTATTTGGCGAACAGGGTCATCCGATTCGGACTACCATTTCTGAAATTGGCCCGCTGCTGCTGGCGCAAATACTGAATCTGAATGACACCCAGGAAGGCGTTTTATCTGCCGTGTTTCGGATTGCCGATGATCAGGGTTTATTGCTGATCGACTTTAAAGATCTGAAAGCGATGCTGAGTTATGTCTCTGAGCATGCGGCTGACTTTAAAGCTGAATATGGCAATCTTTCACCCGCCAGTCTCGGTGCGATTCAACGTAATTTGTTAGCACTGGCTGACCAAGGCGGTGACCAGTTTTTTGGCGAGCCGGCGCTGGATCTGATGGACTTTCTGCAGACGGACAGTCAGGGCCGTGGCAATATCAATTTGTTGGCGGCTGACAAGCTGATGAACACGCCTAAGCTGTATGCCACCTTCTTACTCTGGATGCTCTCCGAGTTGTTTGAACAGCTTCCAGAAGTTGGCGATCTGGACAAACCGAAACTGGTGTTCTTCTTTGATGAAGCGCATCTCTTGTTTGACAATGCCAGCCCTGCCCTACAAGATAAAATTGAGCAGGTGGTGCGCCTGATTCGCTCTAAAGGCGTGGGAATTTATTTTGTCACGCAAAATCCGTTGGACTTGCCGGAAAGTGTCTTAGGCCAGCTCGGCAATCGGGTTCAGCATGCTTTGCGGGCTTTCACTCCCAAAGATCAAAAAGCAGTAAAAACCGCAGCAGAGACTTTCCGCGCCAATCCTGAATTTAAAGTCGATCAGGTGATTACCGAGTTAGCAGTAGGTGAGGCCCTAATTAGCTGCCTGGATGAAAAGGGCATTCCACAAATTGTAGAGCGTGGCTGGGTCATGCCGCCGCATTCATCCTTTACACCGATCTCGCTTGAAGAACGCAAGGCTCTCATGCAGCAAAGTATAGTTGCCGGTATTTATGAGCAGCCAGTCGATCGGGACAGCGCCCACGAAATGCTGCAAAACAAGGTCGCAGAACGCCAGCAACAGGCTCAGGCCGCCGAATTTGCCAAACAACAAAGCAAGGAACAAGAAGCTCTTGCCAAGCAGCAAATTAAAGAACAGGAACGTCTGGCACGAGAACAGCAAAAAGAAGCTGAACGCGCAGCCAAGCAACGAGAAAAACTGACTCAGGATATTGTCGGCACCTTTGCCAAAAGTGCTGCCCGCAGCCTGGGCGGGAGTACTGGGCAGAAAATTTTGCGCGGCTTACTGGGTTCGCTGTTTGGCCGCAAATAATTCCTCTCCTTTTCCGATCATCATCATACTTTTTATGGGATATTCTTATATCCCATAATTTTTTTATGGTTTTATGACTATGCGCTATTGTAAAGCCATTTTAAAAGATGTAATTTAAATACATCTTTTAAAAAACACCTATAGACGGCTCTCATGACTCCACAACATATCGAACTTGTACAAGCGACTGTTCCTGTTTTACGTGAAAACGGCGTAGCACTTACCACGTATTTCTATAACCGCATGTTGAACAACCATCCAGAGTTGAAAAACACCTTCAACATGGATCATCAAAGTACCGGCCGTCAACCACGTGCCTTGGCTGCCGCAGTACTTGCCTATGCCGAAAACATTACCAATCCGGGCGTTTTGGCCAAAGCCATCGAACGCATTACCACTAAACATGTCAGCCTGGATATTCAACCGGATCAATATGCGATTGTCGGTGAGAATCTGTTGCACTCGATCAGCGAAGTTTTAGATGTACCCATGGACTCAGACCTGATTGCAGCCTGGAAAGAAGCGTATATGCAACTGGCAGATATTTTGATTGGTGTGGAAAAATCTAAATATGCCACCCTAGCTTCTGAAAATGGTGGCTGGGCGGGCTGGCGCGAATTTGAAGTAGCAGCAGTGAATGATACCGACGCAGGTAAAATCTTTACACTTAAAGCTAAAGATGGTGCAGCGATTGCAAGTGCTGAAGCCGGTGAACATATTTCAGTACGTGTACAGGTGCCTGAACAGCACATTCGTCAACCACAACAGTTTAGCTTTGATCAGGCTCAAAACGAGCAATATCAAATTACTGTGAAAGCGGAAGAAAATCCAACCGCATTCTCGGTTGCACAGACACTGATCGACCACTACAAAGTTGGTGATGTAGTTGAAGTGTCTGCCCCGCTCAAGCTTTAATTGCAAAAACGGTTTAGACTAGCATCAGATTCTGATTAAAAGCTCCATTCGTGGAGCTTTTAACATTCAATTCTTTCATTTTCTAGCTGTTGACCTTATGCAACTCAATAAATTCACTGACTATGCGCTTCGGATTCTGATGTATGTCGCACAGCCACGTGATCTCCCCTATACCATTGCAGAACTTGCCGAGCGATTACAGGTTTCACAAAATCATGCCATGAAAATCGTGCATTTTATGGCGAAACAGGAGTGGCTGATTACCATACGTGGTAAAGGTGGCGGCATACGTTTAAATCCGGCCAGCCTGAACCTCCAGCTGGGACAGATTGTGCGGATCCTGCAACGCGACAACAATGTAGTGGAATGCAATAGCCCACCCTGCGTATTACGTCCGACCTGTGGCTTAAAAGGCATTTTAGATGATGCCGTGGAACAGTTTTATAGCAGTCTGGATCAATATGTACTTAAAGATGTGATTAGGCCACGAAATGCGCGTTTCAGCACAAATTCTCCGATCAGCCTGATTAATCTTTAAAGTCTTCAGGGTCATGTCTTGTGACTTATTCTTGCGGCAAAGTTCGCTTGCCTGTGCGACTTCCTTTATAATGTTTCATTGTAGATCATTTATTGAAGTTGAGTTATGCACCACAGCAGAGGAAAATCCAAAAACAGTAAGACAGCCCATGCGCCTAAGCAAAAGATCAGCTACGAGAAAAAAGTTGATTCTGCCATTACTGAATATTCTGTGCGCGCACTCAACTGGCTACGCAAAGCCGAATTTTTAATGAGTGCACCCAAACTCAGTCTTTGTGTAGAAGATACAGGCTATGAAATTGCTTTTGCCGGCCGCTCAAATGCGGGTAAGTCTAGTGCGATTAATGCCCTGACCAACCAGAAACAGTTGGCACGTGCATCGAAAAAACCTGGCCGTACCCAGATGATCAACTTTTTCAGCCTGGGCAATCCGGATCAGCGTCTGGTCGACTTACCCGGTTATGGTTATGCGGCTGTGCCTGAAAAAATGAAACTGGTCTGGCAAAAAGAACTGGAAAATTACCTGATTCACCGCCAGAGCTTACAAGGCCTGGTATTGCTGATGGATATCCGCCATCCCCTGCAACACTTTGATGTGATGATGCTGGAATGGGCTTATTCCCGCCAGTTGTTCGTGCATGTCTTGTTAACCAAGTCAGATAAACTAAACCGTGGTCCTGCATCCAAAGCCTTGCAGGAAGTCAAAGCGGCATTGAAAAAGATGAAGGTGGATTTCTCGATTCAACTGTTTTCCTCCATGAACAAACAAGGTTTAGAAGAACTGGCCAGTGTCATGGGTGGCCGTTTGAACTTTACCTTAGATCAAGCCTCTGAATATGATCTGGACAGTATTCCGGAAGCATCAGCGCATGATTTAAATGAATCTGATGAACCGCTTGAAGAGCTCGAGCTTAGTGAAACTGATTCGGAGCATGTTGCCGAAGTATCGACACATGATTTAAATGAAGCTGAAGAACCGCTGGAATTACTTGAGCAGGATCAATCCGAGCTTAAAGCGGCAGATGAATTGAATCAGAATAAGCATTCACCGGATTAAGATCCATATCACCGCAATGGTCTGGGAGTTCTGGATTTATTAAAACTTACCTTATAAAAAAAGCAGACCAATGGCCTGCTTTTTTTATTTTTTAAATGTTTTAGCTATCTGTAGCTTGAAGATCGGGTTCACGCGTATGCCGGTCCACCACCACACTGATCATCATATCCCCTTGAACATTCACGACTGTGCGTACGGTATCCAGTAAACGGTCGATCGGTAAAAGAATAGCAATCGCCTCGGCAGGCAAACCGACCGACTGCAAGACCATGATCATGGTCACCATACCGGCACTCGGAATTCCTGGTGCACCTAAGGATGCAATCATCGCCGTGGCGCAGACCACCAGTTGCTGCCCCAGACTCAGATCCAGCCCCATTAAATTGGCAATAAATAATGCTGCTGCCGCTTCATACAGTGCTGTGCCATCCATATTCAACTGTGTACCAAGTGGAATCACAAAGCCTGCGGTATGTGGACGTACTCCTAAATTTTCCTGTGCGCATTTCATTGACAAGGGCATGGTGGCCGAACTGGAACTGGTAGCAAAGGCAGTAATCAGAGCAGCTCGTGTGCCTTTAAAGAACGTGACCGGATCCATCTTGCCGAAAACCCATAGCAATAAAGGCAAGACCACGATGCCATGAAAAATCGTCGTGCCGGTAACCACCGCAGCGAATTCAGCCAGACGACTGAGGACTGAAACATCTTCAGTGGCAATTAATTTAGCCAATAAGGCAAAAATACCAAGCGGTGCCAGTTTCATCACCCAGCCAATCATCAACATCATGATTTCGAAAAACTGGTGACTCAGCTTGCGCACAGTACGAAACTTATCCCCACCTGCCACCAGTGCCACACCAACAAATAAGGCAAAGACTACCACCGCCAAGACATTGCCATCGGCAAAAGCTTTAAACGGATTGATCAGGGTATTCTGAATAAAATTGGTAAAGAAAGATGAAGGTGTCAGGGTATCTGGCGTTTGATGTTGCGCCATGGCATCCTGGAACATCAGCACATCAACACCCTTACCGACATCAAACAAATGCGCACACGCCAGACCTAAAATGAGCGCCAAGGTGGTGGTGGTCACACAGCACATCAGGGTGATTTTCCAGGTGCGGCTTAGCTGCCCACCCGCCTGCAGATTGGATACGCCGACCACGATCGAGCTAAAAATCAGCGGCACTAACAGCATTTTTAACAAGCCAATAAAAATGCTGCTGACGATACCGATGCCATATAAGCTGACATCAAAAAATGAGGTCTGCGGAAATATCGTCAATAGAAATCCAAACAGCACCCCCAATACGGCGGCAATTAGAATTTGCGTATTTAAGCTCATCTTTTCATGCATTTTTAATATTGATCTTAAGCCGCACTATGCCATGCGAATTCTACAGAATCGAGTAATATTTTATAAACGCGGCGTGAGGACATGATATCAAATGGCCATTTTCATCCGGCTTAAAAACAAAAAGCCGAATCAGGGATTCGACTTTTTGAGCAGGAAGAAAAATTACTGTGTTTCGATTTCACGTAAACGGATCAAGCCTTCCTGAGAGGTACTGCAGACCAGCTCACCGTTCTGCCACATCCGGCCAAAATTCAGGCCACGCGAACTGGCGCTTTGGGTGGCATCCATATCGTAAAGCATCCACTCATCCGCACGGAACGGTTTATGGAAGTACATGGCATGGTCAATACTGGCACATTGCAAACTTGGCGAGATATAGCTCAGACCATGTGGACGAAGCGCTGTGGTCATCAAGGTAAAATCAGAATAGAAAGCAGCAATAGCCTGATGCAAGGAGATCTGATCGACTTCTGCAGCAATACGGTCATGCGTACGGATATAGTGCGCATAAGACGGTGCTTCAGGTTGAGGCTGGAATGGATTTTGCGGATTGACCGGACGAATTTCCACATGACGATCACGAGTGAAAGATGCACGGACATTTTCCGGAATAAACTCAATAATCTGTTTGATCAGTTCCGCTTCATTTTTCAGGCTTTCTGCCGGTGGATATTCAGGCTCTGAAATCTGGTAATTTAGCCCTTCTTCCTGATGCGCGAAAGACACCATACACATGAAAATGGTACGGCCATGCTGAATAGCGCGCACCTGACGGCTGACAAAGCTCTTGCCGTCACGGATACGATCCACTTCATAAATAATCGGTGCATTGACATCCCCGCCAAACAGAAAATAGGCATGTAATGAATGTGCTGGACGATCTGTGGTATAAGACGCGGCGCGTAGTGCCTGCCCTAAAACCTGCCCACCGAACACGCGCTTGCCCACCAGATTCCGGCTGATTCCCCGGAAAATGTTTTCTTCTAACTTTTCTAAGCTGAGCAGCTCGACCAGTTCCTGTGTTAAGGCATTCATAAGCAACCTATCTAATATTGGAGATATCCAAAATGGAAAAACGGATCTAAATAATTGATCTGGAATATTCTGCCACAAAATCAGACCGAAACTCTAAAGTTTGCATGACTGTTCTGTCATACTGATGTCATAAGTGACTAGGAAAAGCACCTGCTTTCACGCTAAAATTGAAGCACTTCTGTTGAAGTTGTTAAAAAAAGATATATTGTTTCGCTTTAGAAACCCGCAAAATAAATTCCCTCAGAAGTCCTGTGGTTTTGGTCAGTAAAATTAGGAGCAGCTATGTCCAAGAATGGCTTTGGTCAAATGTATCGCAAGCTTTCAAGTAAGTTACTTGATCTTGTGGTTACCCCTCATGTTCTTGGGGAAGTACCAAGTGAAGTGACAGCGCCTGAATCTGATCAGACTGCAACAGACTCGCGAAAGCTGGTCTGCTACGTTTTACAGAACCATTCGCGCAGTAATGCACTGGTGGTCGATGCAGAAACGCGACGCTTAAAATTGCCGGCTGCACTTGATCCAATGCAACTGGGCAATAATAAGGAAAAAGCATCGGTACTGTTTTTACAGCATCATGATGAAAATAACCTGTTGAGTTCACCGCCACATGCGTTTCCACCGCGCCTGTTACGTCTGATTGAAATCCTGGAACAGCATCCTGAGCTGGATGTCGAACTGGTTCCGGTAACAGTACTTTGGGGACGTGAACCTGAGAAAGAAGATTCCTGGTTTAAGCTTTTATTTACCGATACCTGGTCTACACCAAGCCGGGTCAAGCAACTGGTCAATATCGGCCTGCATGGTCGCCAGTCTTATTTAGAGTTTCATGAACCGCAGTCTTTACGCACCTTGATTAACTTTGCCAAAGAGACGCATCCAAATTCAGCGCCGGCCACCTATATTGTCAGCACTTTAAATGATTACCTGGATGGTCAGCGCGAAGTCATTCTCGGGCCGGACCTGTCCGACCGCCGTAATGTCATGCATGGCCTGATCAAGTCACCAGATGTACAGGCGGCGATTCGCAATGACAGTATTCGTAGCAAAATCTCGATGCTGGAATCTGAACGTCGTGCCATCGGTTATCTGAACGAAATCGTTTCCGATTATTCTCACTCGACTGTACGCTTTGCCGACAAAGCCCTGACCCGCTTATGGACGCAACTGTATGACGGCGTGGAAGTGCATAACTTCAGTACCGTACGGGAACTGGCCAAGGATTACGAGATTGTCTATACCCCATGTCACCGTAGCCACATCGACTATTTATTATTGTCTTATGTGATCTATCGTCGTGGTCTGATGGTGCCTTATATCGCTGCGGGCGATAACCTGAATATGCCTTTTGTCGGTCAGATTTTACGTGGTGGCGGTGCCTTCTTTATTCGCCGTACTTTCCGCGGCAACGCGCTGTATACCACGGTGTTTAAAGAATATCTGTATAGCGTCCTGTCACGTAATACCCCGCTGGAATACTTTATTGAAGGCGGCCGTTCACGCACCGGTCGTTTGCTTCCGCCAAAAACCGGGATGCTGGCGATGACCGTGCATGGTCATTTACGTGGCAAATCTAAGCCGATCGTATTTTTGCCGACTTATATCGGCTATGAACGCCTGATGGAAGGTGGCACTTATGTCGGTGAAATGAGTGGCAAGCCGAAAGAAGCCGAGTCTATTTTCGGCATTTTGAAAACTCTGCGCAAGATTGAACGCATTTTCGGCAAGGTACACCTGAACTTCGGGAACCCGGTATTTCTGGATGACATTCTGAAACAGCATGGCGCAGAAAATATCAAAATCGAAAAGAATGACGATCCGATTCCACAAGCGGTTTCTGATGCAGTGAATAGCTCGGCACAAGCCATTCTGGAAAACATCAACAGTGCGGTCGTAATCAATCCAGTATCGCTATTATCTTTAATCTTGCTGGCTACGCCGAAACATACGCTGGATGAAGAGATCTGTATCAAACAGCTAGATACCTATCGCACCTTGCTGGCTGCCCTGCCTTATGATGAGCGCATGCAGGTGACGCCACTTTCTGGCAAGGAAATTATTGCCTATGCAATGAAGCTGAAACTGATCAAGCGAGTCAAGCATGTACTGGGCGATATCATTGCCATTGAAGACAATCAGGCCGTTCTGCTGACCTATTTCCGCAATAATATTGTGCACACTTTTGTGCTGCCCTCCCTGATAGCCGCCCTAGTTGAACATAACGGTACCATTCGCCGTCATGATGTCGTGAATATCAGTAGTACCCTGTATCCATTCCTCAAAGCCGAACTGTTCTTAAAATGGCATGAAGATGAAATTCAGGATCAAGTGAATGCGCATATTGACAGCTTAATTGCCTCGAAACTGATTACACAAGATGGTGAAAACCTGATTGCACCGGCACCGAATACGGAAGCGCATCATCAGCTTGAAATTCTGGCTGCGCCCGTAACTCAAAGTCTGGAACGTTATTACATGACTTTGGCACTGATTACCCAACGTGGTTCTGGCAATATCTCGACCCGTCAGGTCGAAGAGCTCAGTTACCTGGTTGGTCAACGCCTGTCTGTGCTATATGAGTTCAACTCACCTGAGTTCTTCGACAAAGCCCTATTCCAGAGCTTTATTAAAGTCTTAACCCAAAAAGGTTATCTGTGTACCAATGAAGACAATGCGATTGTCTTTGATGAGCAGCTAACCAATGTGGCTCAATATGCAGATTTGGTACTGGATGAAGTGAAGCTACAAATGCTGCACCACATCACCGACTTTACGGATGAAGAACTGAAAGAAGCCCTCGATGCGGTTGCAGCTGAACAAGCCAAGAAACGCGCGAAGCGGAAAAAGAAGTAAGTTTAAATTAAATAAAAAGAGAGGCTAAGGCCTCTCTTTTTATTTAAGAATTTATAAGAAGTGAAAATTGGAAAGCTAATGCCATTATTTAAATATGAGTATTCCCTCTCCTGAGCGAGTTTTAAAGCACGGCTTTTAAAACGAAGTGCAAGTGAGGATAGGGAGAGGTCTTTTAAATAAAATCCTCCCCTAACCCCTCCTTTGAAAAGGAGGGGGATTCCTCCCTTTAAAAAGGGAGGCTAGGAGGGATTATTTTTTCCCATCAACTCCAAATAATCCTCATAACAATCTGGATGCTCTAACTCAAATCCCATTTTCTGCATTCGAGTCGCATAAAGTTTCTTACCTGTCACCTGCTCACTTTCTACTTGCAACAAAGGAAGTCCCAGCTGCTGTTGGAACCATTGCAATATTTCATGCAATAATTTTGGCTGGTTATCGGTCACAATATAAGAAGATTCCGGATGTTCCACGTGAATCATATGTGACAAGAAACGTGATAAATCTTCAATATGAATCCGGTTGGACCAGTGCAGATTCGGATATCTCAACATCGAGGCGGCCATTTTTTGTAGGCGTTCTACCGATGCTCCATAAATCCCACTTGGACGAATGATGGTACATTTCTCAGGATAAGCAGTGAAATAAGCCTGCTCCATCTGCTGCAAGATTTTGCTCTGAGCATCATTCGGGTGAATTTCAGTTTCGTCATCTACGATTTCACCGGCATCTTGCCCATAGACCCGGGTGGATGACACCACCACAATCCGTTTCACCGGATGCTGTTTCAAGGCAGCCACAATAGGCTGAACAGAATCCAGATAGGTTTGCTGATAGCCTTCAACCGTACTTTGTTTTGGACTAAGTAATACATAGACCCAGTCAATCGGTGTAACTGCTGTTAAATCCAGTTGATGCACATCCTGAATCAGATGAGTTGCGAATGAATCTGTTTTGGGACTCTGGCTAATTGTGCTAATTTGATGACCTTGCTCAAATAGTTGTTTAGCCACACGTCGGGATGTTTTACCATAACCGGTAAATAAAATATGCATTGAGCACCGAATCACAAATCTGGTTGAGGGGACATGGCTGCAGTCCATCAGTTACAAGGCGTTGGCAATGCCGCCGCTGCATTACTCGAAAAACTAAATATCTTCAATACTGATGATTTGCTTTTTCATCTACCACGTGACTATGAAGACCGTAGCACGATCATTCCCATGAATCAATTGAGCGTGGGACGCAGTTATCTGCTGGAAGGGATCGTTAAAGGTGTAGATTTTCCACCCGGTAAACGCAAATCTATGGCTGTGCTGCTGGATGATGATTTTGGCAAGGTTACTTTACGTTTTTATCATATCTATAAAGGTATTACTGACCGCTGCAAACTGGGTAACCGTTTAAGAATTTTTGGTGAAGTGCGGGTCGGTGCGCGCGGTCTGGAAATGTATCATCCCGAACTGCAAGTCATTACTGAGGACACACCTTTACCTCAAACCCAGCTCACGGCAATTTATCCGGCGACTGAAGGTCTGACCCAGCCAAAAATACGGGATTATATTCAGCAGGCCTTGGCTCAGTATAGCGACCATCTGCCTGAATTGCTGCCAGCAAAATTTAGTAACGGTTATGCGCTGAAACAGGCACTGGAATATATCCATCATCCACCAGTCAACGCCAATATGCTGCAGCTGGCACAAGGCTCGCATCCTGCACAGCAACGCCTGATCTTTGAAGAGCTGGTGGCGCATCAGATCAGTTTATTGACACGTCGGGCCTTTATTCAGCAAGTCGAAGCGCCTTCATTTGCGCCCAGTAAAACCTATGCCAAACAGCTCTTAGCCAGTCTGGCTTTTGAAATGACCGGTGCGCAAAAACGTGTATCCAGAGAAATCGTGCAGGATTTAAAAAGCAATAAACCGATGTTGCGTCTGGTGCAAGGCGATGTCGGCGCGGGTAAAACCCTAGTGGCTGGTGTCGCAGCTTGCCATGCACTGGAAGAAGGCTGGCAAGTTGCATTGATGGCACCGACCGAGATTCTGGCCGAGCAGCATTATCTGAATTTTAAACGCTGGTTTGAGCCTTTGGGCTTAAATGTGGCCTGGCTTTCCGGCAAGCAAAAAGGTAAAGCCCGTGCCGCAGCGGAACAGGTGATTCGGGATGGCAGCGCCCATCTGGTGATCGGAACGCATGCCCTGTTTCAGGAAAATGTCGAGTTTGCCAAACTGGGTCTGGTGATTATTGATGAGCAGCATCGCTTTGGTGTGGATCAGCGCCTTGCTCTCAGAAATAAAGGGCTAGATGGTATGTCTCCGCATCAACTGGTGATGACTGCGACTCCGATTCCCCGCACACTGGCCATGTCTGCCTATGGTGATCTGGATACCTCGGTGATTGACGAGCTGCCGCCGGGCCGTACCCCGATTCAGACCGTGACCATTCCATTAGATCGACGCGAAGAAGTCTTGCAACGGATTGCCAGCAACTGTGCTGAAGGTAAGCAGGCATATTGGGTGTGTACACTGGTAGAACAGTCCGAAACCCTGGATGCTCAGGCCGCAGAAGCGACCTTTGCCGAAATTCGCGAGCGCTTTCCTGCGCTGAATATCGGACTGGTACATGGCAAGATGAAAGCCGATGAAAAACAGGCGGTAATGCAGCAATTTAAAAATAATGAATTACAGCTCCTGATTGCCACCACCGTGATCGAAGTCGGCGTCGATGTACCCAATGCCTCCATTATGGTGATTGAAAATGCCGAGCGTCTGGGTCTATCTCAATTGCATCAGCTACGTGGCCGGGTCGGTCGTGGCGCCAAAGCCAGCTTCTGTGCCCTGCTGTATAAGCATCCACTTTCGCAAAATGGTCAGGAACGTTTAAGAATCATGCGCGAAACCAATGATGGTTTTATGATTGCCGAGAAAGATCTGGAGTTACGTGGCCCGGGTGAGCTGCTCGGGACCAAACAGACCGGGGACATGAATTTCCGTGTGGCCAAACTTGAACGTGATGATCACCTGCTCAATCAGGCACATTATGTGGCTCAGCAGATGCTCAAGGATTATCCCGATCAGGCCGAAGCATTATTGCAACGCTGGCTACCGGAAGCACCGCGCTATGCCTATGTTTAAATTACTGCAACATGGAAAATCCTGGCTGACCCGCTTACAGCCCTGCCAGCTCTGTCTGACCGATCATCAGTCCATTCATTCAGTCTGTGAAGATTGCTGGCGACAATTACCCTGGGCACATCAAACCATTCAACGGCAGGAAATGCAGTTCCAGATTGCCTGCGACTATGCTTACCCGATGGACCGGCTGATTCAACTGTTTAAATATGAACAGAAGCTGCATTTGCAAAATTTACTGGCAGGTGTGCTGTTAAGTTTAGACCTACCTAAAGTCAGTGCGATAATACCGATGCCGATCTCGAATGAGCGTCTGGCTGAGCGCGGTTATAATCAATCTCTAGTGCTGGCCAAACATGTGGCAAAACAGTTGAATGTACCCATCTGGCAACCTGTTCGACGAATGAAACAACACTCGCAAAAGGGCCTAAGCCGGCTGGAGCGGATTGAAGACATCCAATCACAATTCCAGATCAGTACCATTTCCAAGCTGCGTTACCGTCGGGTGCTGATTATTGATGATGTGGTGACGACCGGCAGCTCGATTCGAGCACTGAGCCAAACACTTGAACAACTGGGCTGTCAAAAAGTTTATGCAGCCTGTCTGGCAGGTGCTCAAATCTGAAAATTTAAGCTTGGGCGAGTAACTGCGACTTCACCCAAGGAATCACAATTTCAGTGGTCAAGGGTGCGAGTCGTAGCTCTTTTTCATCCAGATCGACCCATTTCATTTCGGCAATTTCCGCTTCAATTTTTGGTGCTTGATCCAGACTTACCCAATAGACATAACTCACCAGTTGATGATCTGGTTCATTCGCCGTCTGGGTTTCAAAACGCCCAATGAATTGCTGAATCTGTGCCTGTGTGCCAATTTCTTCCTGAATTTCACGCAACATCGTTGCTTCTGGTGCTTCATTTGGCTCCAGCTTGCCACCAACCTGCATAAAGCAGGACGTCCCTTTTTTACGAACCACCAGCAGTTGCTGCGCTTCATTTAAAATAATGGCTGCAGCCACCGTAATCACTTTCATTTATTTTCTACAAATCATGCTGTGGACAGCTTATTTTACAAGATCGGTCTGATCGACCATACCCCATTTCGCTTCAGGCGGCTGATAACTTTCAAACTGGCGCAAAATATCATCCAGATTATCACTCACAATTAAAGCATCGCTAAAGCGCGCTTTGGTAAAACCTTTCTCAGTCGTCATATGGATAAATTTGAGTAAATCATCGTAAAAACCATCTACATTTAAAAAAGCACAAGGCTTTTTATGAATTCCCAACTGTGCCCAGGTCCATTGTTCAAAAATTTCTTCCAGGGTTCCAGCACCACCCGGAATGGCAATAAATCCCTGTGCCAGTTCCGACATGCGGGTTTTACGTTCATGCATATTATCGACCACAAATAGCTCGGTAATATGCGGATGCGCCAGCTCACGATTGACCAGCTGTCTTGGAATTACGCCAATCACCTTGCCACCAGCAGCCAAAGCACTATCAGCGATAATTCCCATCAAGCCAGAACGACCACCGCCATAGACCAGCGTCTGATGCCTTGCTGCCAAGGTTTGGCCAACCTTTTCGGCAATCTGGGCATAGAGAGGATCCGAGCCCAGTGCTGAACCACAAAAAATTGCAATAGAATTCATCATTTCACTCTCCAATTGACGCTATATTGTACGAAATCGCTGCAAGCGCGCTTTTTCCAAAAATAACTGCTTAATATCAGTGTTTTTATTCAATTCCTTGTCTAAAATACACCCATTCCAATTCACATACTGCGCCAGGGAGAAAAGACAGCATGCTTGAAGCCTTTTACGCCACAGAGCGCGGTAGCTTAGAAGATATCACGATTAATGGTGATTTCGACCTGCATCCAGATTTAGTATGGCTTGATCTGATTGCACCTTCACAAGAAGAGCAGCAATGGATTCTAGATGCCTATGCGCAAAACTTACCGACCTTAAAATCGCTGGAAGATATCTC
This sequence comes from Acinetobacter sp. TWP2-2-3, assembly GCF_049896445.1. Classification (GTDB taxonomy): domain Bacteria; phylum Pseudomonadota; class Gammaproteobacteria; order Pseudomonadales; family Moraxellaceae; genus Acinetobacter. The sequence goes on along the minus strand of NZ_JAFCUI010000004.1, from coordinate 209,590 downwards.
CTCTAGTGCCCGATTTTACCGTGATGATGACGGTATTTTGCATATCAGCACCTATTTTTTAACCAAAAATAAAAACTATCAGGTCGAGAATGAAAACGAAGATGAATCCAGCATGCTGGCGACGGTACAAACCGTAGCATTCATTCTGCATAAGGACCGTCTTTTTACCTTGCGTGGCGAAAAGCTGGTGGCCTTTCGTGCCTTCCGTGCCCGTGCGCGCCGCAATGATTATGAAATCGATTATAAAGATCCGACCTGGATTTTATTGGGCCTGCTCGAAGCCAAACTGGATGAGCTGGCCGACATTCTGGAAGATGTACATAAAGATTTAGAGAAATATTCAACTGAAGTGTTGAATAACCGCCATCGCGAGCAGATTCTCGATCTGGATGACATGATTACCCGGCTAGCTCAACTGGAAGATATGCTTGGTAAAGCGCAGCTCTGTCTGATCGATTTACGTCGTGTTCTGACTTTCCTGTCTCGTCCACGCGCCTTGGGCAGTCATATTTATGATGCGGATATCCGAGAACTCAGTGAAGATGTGCGCTCGCTGGTGGAGCATGATGCCTTCCTGTTCCAGAAAGTGCGCTTCCTGCTCGATACCACGTCCGGATTCATTAACACGGAACAGAACGATACGATTCGTCGATTCTCGATCCTGCCAAGTATGCTTGCACCGCCGATGCTCATTGCCAGTATTTATGGCATGAATACCGAAGTTCTGCCTTTTGCACAAGGCTCCATGAGCTTCATTATGGTCAGTATTATTTTGATCGGCTTTTTGATCGGGCCATTGATTTACTTTAGATGGAAGAAGTGGATTTAATTTCTTCACCCTCTCTCTAACTCTCTCCCATAGGGAGAGAGGACTTCCAATATTTATTGAGATAGTAGTTTTTAAAAATATCATTTCTATCCATAAATTTAGAGAGGAAGTTCCCTCTCCTTTTAGGAGAGGGTTAGGGTGAGGTCATATTTTAATCCTTCCTAACGTCCTTTTGATAAAGGAAGGAATTTACTTTTAAAATGTATCAACAATAAAAAAAAGCACCTTTCGGTGCTTTTTTATTTTTTTTATTTACTGAATGATCTGTAAATCATCCTGTAAATGACAGGCCTGAATGATATTCATCATTTTAGCAGGGACAGCTTTAAACTGTAGTCCTTGCGCTTGAGGCGTCTGGCGCAACCAGCGCACCAATACTGCCAAAGCCAAAGTACTACCACTTTCAAGCCCAGCTAGATTAACCACAAGCGGAAACTTGCTCTGTGACTGAACCACACGCAGACCATTTAGGTAATAGTCCTGCGCATTGGCATAGTCAATCTTGCCTGAAACCTGCAATTCCTGATCCTTGAATACAATCACGGCTCACCTATCTGATTATTTCTTGTTCTTGTCGATTGCAGCTTCTGCATCCGGTTTGAAGTTAGCAATAGCTTTATCTATATTACCGCCATTACGTTTTACTGTCGCAGCAAACTGGTTACGGAATTGCAAACCTAGATCGATACCCGATACGTTGATGTTGCGGATTTTCCATTGTGAGCCTTTGTCCACCAGCTGAAACGCTACCGGAATTTTCTCGCCTTTATTATTAAAGTCGATGGTTACAACAGGGTTTTTGCTGTTGCTGGCCTTGTATGGACGCACGCTATAGGTCTGATTACTAAACTTGGAAAATGCAGAACCATAATTTTCAATGAGCGTTTCACGGAAATTCTTTTCAAACTGCGCGCGCTGTGCAGCAGTACTATACTGGTTCGTCGCATAAGTCCCCATCACAATACGCGTGAAAGACTGTGAATCAATGTATGGATCCAGATTCTGGCGGACAATCGCTTTTACCAGCGCCGGATTGTTCTGCAATTTTGCATTATCAGCTTTGAGGCGCTCAATCAAACCATCTGCCACTTTTTTAATAAAAGCAGGTGGTGCTTCAGACGGTGCAGCAAACACTGTACCAGCAACCATTGTGGAAAGAATGCTTGCTGCAAGCGTTTGTTTTACTAAAGTTTTCACTGAAATCTCCTCAATCTATTATTCAACAAATGCAGGTTCTGCATCAGTCGATTCTGAAACTGTCGCCTGTTCTGGGGTAGTTTCTTGACTATCCGACGATTTACCGGCACCGCCAGTAATGAACTTCGTCACTAAATCTTCAATTTCCATGGTGCCTTGGGTATTGGCAATCTGATCACCACGTTTCAAATAGTTCAGACCACCACCTGGAATAATTTTCAGGTATTTTTCACCCAATAACCCATTGGTCGCTACCATAATATAAGCATCCTCATCAATATTGGTGATGGATTTCATGTTAGCTAACAGTTGTTTTTCCATGTCTTTTTGTTGCGCAGGTGCAGCCGCAGTATAGTCCGAACTATAACGTAACTCTTCCAGTGCTTCCTGCTGAACCTGCTTTAACTGTTCAGCATTAAATGAGGTCAATGAGCCATCCAGGGTCATATGCACGGTTGCCAGACGCGTCACTGGATCCAGGGTAATGTCATCCACCTGCCCCACTTTCACACCACTCAATGCCACTTTGGCACGCGGCTTGATCCCATTTACATTTTCAAAAGTCGCTGTCATTTTATAGCTGTCGGAAATATTGTGTCCGACCAGGCCACTGACACGCATCGCCAGGAAAAATAAGGCAATACCAAACAAAATAACAAAAACACCAACGGCCAGCTCACTAGTACGTGATTTCATTAAACACCTCCGAACATGACCGCAGTCAACACAAAGTCAAAGCCTAAAACGCACAGCGAAGAATACACGACTGTACGCGTTGTAGAAGTTGCAATACCTTCTGATGTCGGGACACAGGCATAGCCCTGATACACCGCAATCCAGGTACAAATTAATGCGAATACAAAACTTTTAATAATGGTGCCGTTCAAGACATCTTTATAGAATTGCACACTGCTTTCCATGCCGCTCCAATAAGCGCCTTCATCGGCACCCAGAAAATCCACCCCGACCATTTTGCCGCCCATAATCCCGACTGCGGCAAAGATGACGGAAAGCATTGGCAAGCTAAAAATCCCTGCCCAAAGACGAGGCGAAATTACCCGTTTTAATGGATCGACGCCGATCATTTCCATACTGGACAATTGCTCAGTGGCTTTCATCAGACCAATTTCCGCAGTCAAGGCTGAACCGGCACGTCCTGCAAACAGCAAAGCAGCGACCACAGGTGCCAGTTCACGCAGCAAGGTCAGCGCGACTGCTGTTCCTAGCATCGACTCACTACCAAAGGTCGACAAGATGCTAAACATCTGCAAACCAAGCACAGACCCAATAAACAGGCCAGAAACCACAATAATCAGCAGGGACAATACCCCAACCCGATACATCTGATAAATAAACAGCTTTACGCCAAGCCAGGTCGGTATGGAAAATAAAATCTGCAACAGCATCAGGGTTGCGACCCCAATCCCCTGTACACGTTCAATAACGCGTCTACCTAATGCGGCAATTGCATTCATGAACGAACCTCATCACTTAAATAAGCTTGATGACTAAACTGATAATCCACCGGACCTTCTACCGAACCGGTCAGGAATTGCTGTACAAAAGCAGACGGATGCGCTTTCAGCTCTGCCGGAGTGCCCTCGCCCTGAATTTTGCCTTCTGCCACCACATAGATGTAGTCTGCAATCGATAAAGTTTCTGCAACATCATGCGAGACAACAATCGTGGTTAAGTCCAGTGCTTCACGTAATGAACGGATCAGACGAGTCAAAACGCCCATCACAATCGGATCTTGTCCGGCAAAGGGTTCATCGTACATGATCAGCTCAGGATCCAGCGCAATCGCACGGGCCAAAGCCACGCGTCGGTTCATACCACCGGATAGTTCAGATGGCATCATCTGTTCTGCACCACGTAAACCGACTGATTCCAGCTTCAGTGCCACGATTTCCTTAATCAGATGTTCCGGCAATTTGGTATGTGCCCGAATCGGAAATGCGACATTTTCATACACGCTCATATCGGTAAACAAAGCACCGCTCTGAAACAACATACCCATCCGTGCACGTGCTGAAAAAAGTTCGGAACGTGACATCGTGGCAATATCTTTGCCGTCCAATAAAACCTGACCGTGCTCAGGAACCAGTTGCCCACCAATCAGTCTTAATAAGGTGGTTTTACCAGTACCGGATGGTCCCATAATGGCCGTAATCTGCCCACGACGAATATTTAAACTCACGTCGTCATAAATCACGCGCTCACCCCGCTTGAAGCTTAGATTCTTGACTTCAATCAGAGATTGAGTATCTCGCGCTGTTTGATTTTTCATAGCTGAGTTTATTCCTGCATTTTTTCAGCATGCATACTATAAAGGAACGAAGTTCAAAATGTTAGCAGTTGAAAAAGATGGTTTAATATCATAAAAAAATGACAATAATGGATTGTTTCGTATTTTTTATAATAAAAATATGCACTTAAGATTTAGTCAGGTACATTGATTAATTAAAAAGACTGTATAAATAATAGATAATATTACACAAAATCAAAGTCAATGCGATATATGGCATATACACCTCTATCAATTGAGATCGAAGAGCTAAGCTTTTCATATTAATAATTATCATAACCCTGACAAAATATGATTTAGTAGACATTTTACGTTAAAAAGCAAAAAACTCAATGCATAAAAAAACCGGTATTTCTACCGGTTTTTTATCTTCATCTAGCGACTGAATTAGTCGTTAAATTTACGACGTGGACGATCTTCACCACCGAACGAACGTTCACCACGTGGCTTGTCATCAAAGTTGCGACGTACTGGACGATCACCGAAATCACGCTTTGGACGGTCATCACCGAATGAACGCGCTGGACGATCACCGAAACCGCCTTCACGACGTGGAGCAGGACGATCACCAAAATCACGTTTTGGACGATCACCATAACCGCCTTCACGAGCTGGTTTATAATCTACACGGTTGCCACGGTTGTCATCATTAGAACGAGGACGGTCACCAAAACCACCTTCACGACGTGGAGCTGGACGATCACCGAAGTCACGCTTTGGACGGTCATCAAACGAACGTTGTGGACGATCACCGAAACCGCCTTCACGACGTGGAGCTGGACGATCACCGAAGTCACGCTTTGGACGGTCATCAAACGAACGTTGTGGACGATCACCGAAACCGCCTTCACGACGTGGAGCTGGACGATCACCAAAGTCACGACGTGGACGATCTTCGCCAAATGCCGGACGTTCGCCACGAGGTTTGTCATCGAAGCTACGACGTGGACGATCATCACCGCCTTCACGACGTTTGAAGTTGCTTTCGCCTTCAAAACGACGACCGCCACCGAAACCACCACGACCGCCATCACGACGACCACCATCACGGCCACGACCGCGACCAGCGCCATCACGGCTACCACGTGCAGGAGGTGGAGATGGCTCAAGACCTTCAATTTCAGATACGTTTAGACGCGCATCAAGGAAGTCTTCTAAAGCACGGATTTTACCGCGTTCACGGTAAGTCGCCAAAGTAATGGCTTTACCAGTACGACCCGCACGACCTGTACGACCGATACGGTGTACATAGTCTTCATTCTTCATTGGAAGACCGAAGTTGATGACGTGTGAAATAGTTGGTACGTCAAGACCACGCGCTGCAACGTCAGTTGCAACCAAGATCTTCGCACGACCTTCACGGATGCTGCGTAAACGACGGTTACGAACAGTTTGTGGCATAGCACCGTGAAGCGCTACAACTGATAGACCTGCTTCAGCAAGTTCTTCAGCCAACATATCTGTGTCTTCTTGAGTTGACGCAAATACAACTGCTTGATCAACGTCTTCTTCGTTCAACCAGTGAGTAAGAAGTTTTTTCTTGTGCTCGAAACCGTCAGTCCAATGCAAAGTCTGAGTAATATCAGTATTTGTAGAGTGACCAGTTTCGATCGAAATACGCATTGGATCATTCATCATGCGTTCTGCAAGTGTAATGATACGTGGTGCAAAAGTCGCAGAGAACATAAGAGTTTGTTTGCGGTTTGCAGCCAACTCACCAATTGCTTCTAAGTCTTCAGAGAAGCCCAGGTCAAGCATACGGTCAGCTTCATCGACGATTAACGCGTCAACTTTATCCAATTTGATTTGACGACGATTCACCAAGTCAAGTAGACGACCTGGAGTTGCAACAACAACTTGCGCGCCTTTCAACTGTTGAATTTGTTTACCAAAAGGCATACCGCCCATGATTGCTGCAATACGAACACCTTTCATGTGACGTACAAATGCGATTGCGTCTTGACATACCTGTTGTGCCAATTCACGAGTCGGTGAAATCACCAAAATATTCGGTTGAGTAACCGCTTTCATACGGTCTTTAAACGGTACTAATGTATCTTGGTTTGCCAACGCATTTAACGTAGGCAGTAAGAATGCAGCAGTTTTACCAGAACCTGTTTGGCTTGACACAAGAAGGTCTTTGCCTTCAAGCGCAGCTGGAATCGCTTGTTCTTGTACAGGAGTAGGAGTAGTAAAGCCTAAAGCGTCGAGAGCCTGTGTTAGAGATTCGTCGAGGGAAAAATCAGCAAAAGTTTTGCTCATAGAGAGTATTCACCCTGAAGTGGGTGCTCCATTTAATAAATAACAATTATGGACATCGGCAAAAAGCGGCACAGCAAATAATGCTGAAAATATTAGGATTCAGCAGCGATCCGAGTAACGACGATGTGGATATAACGCACGCATGATTACGGCCGCAAACCTGAAGGAATCGCTTAAGCGATTGGGGCGCGAAGGATATGTCCTCTCTATGGACAGCACGCGCATACAATGATTAGAAGATAGTGTTCAGGTAAAGAACAGAAATTAAGTGCGTGGCAGAATTATAGCAGAATATTTCACAATGTCATTAAGTTTTAAAACTAATTTTCCTTATTCACAATTTATCTATATATTTCTAATACTTAAAATATAATAAAAAATGTAACAGATGGTATAAAAAGTCACTTTTCGCCAATTCACCTGATATTTCCAGTATTCAAGCAAACATCAATACCCCTATACCAGTCTCTCGCGACTTAAATTTCCGTGCATAAAAAAGGCATCCCGAAGGACGCCTTTTCTCAATATTAGATCTGATTCATCTAAACCCGATTATTTTGCTGCTTCGCCCCAAGCAGGAACAACTGCTTGCATTAAAGGCTTAAGCATTTTCATTGAACAAGCCAAAACTTGACCATTTTCCATAGAGTCGCTACCACCACGTGCATCAACTACAGTACCGCCTGCTTCTTTTACGATCAATTCGCCAGCTGCGATATCCCAAGGCTTTAAACCAAGTTCGAAATAACCATCGAAACGACCTGCAGCAACATAGGCTAAATCCAATGCTGCAGAACCTGAACGACGATATTGCGCGCCAGCTTCAGTTACATTTAACAGGGTTTGAAAATGGTTCTTGGCATAAGACACAACTTCGCCATTACGCTTGGCACGATAAGCGTGACCAACAGCCATAAAAGTATTTTCCAGGCTGTCTTTAACATTCACACGAATACGGCGCTGGTTCATCATGGCACCACGACCACGACTGGCAGAGAATAGCTCATCTTTCACCGGGTCATAAATCACCCCGTGTTGAGTAATGCCTTTGTGCTGAACTGCGATAGAGATACAGAAATGCGGGAAACCGTTAATGAAGTTTAAAGTACCATCTAGCGGATCGATCACCCAACACCAATCGGCGTCATGACCTTTACCTTCCTGATAGCCAAACTCTTCACCAAGGAAACTGTGATTTTTATAGCTTTTACGTAGGGTATCGATGGTCAACTGTTCCAAATAACGATCTACACGCGTTACCGGACCATCAATTCCTTTTTCTTCGACTTGTAGATCGAGTTTATGACGATTCTGATGCGCTTTTAAAAGCTCTTGACCAACTAACTGAGCCGCACGCGCAGCCATCACCACCATAGGTTCCATTGAACACCCACTACAAATTTGAAGACACTGATAAAGAATAATGCATAAAAGCCCCGATATCTTAGCAAATATCGGGGCTTTTTTGGGAAAAATGTGTCTAAAATTTTTAAGAACTTATGACAAGATGCTTTGCCCCAGGCTGGACCAAGCCTGATTGATCGATTTTTCAATGCCTTGCGTATCCAGACCCGCTTGCTGCAACATCTGTGCATGGGTCGCTTGCGCCATAAACGTATCATCCAGACCCAGATTCAACATCGGTTTGACAATCTGTGCTTCTGCCAGATATTCATTCACGGCACTACCTGCACCGCCCATCACTGCATGTTCTTCCACCGTGACAAACAGACTGGTGCTTAAAGCGAGATCATCGAGCATTTGAGTATCCAGTGGTTTGACAAAACGCATGTTAACCACACGCACGCCAATCTCATGTTTCACGGCAAATGCTTCAGCAGCGTCGACTGCAGCCTGTACCCGGCTACCAAATGCCAGTATAGAAATATATTCATCATACTGCCCATTAAAGCTGGCCACAATTTCCGCCTGACCGATCGGAATCTCGATCATCTTTTGCTGGATATCGACGCCCAGTCCATTGCCACGCGGATAACGTACCGCTGCCGGCCCTGGATACAAATACGCTGTATGCAGCATTTGACGGCATTCATTTTCGTCTTTCGGCGCCATGATCACGATATTCGGGATAGTACGCATATAGGCATAGTCATAAGCACCGGCATGCGTCGGGCCATCTTCACCAACCAGACCGGCACGATCAATACCGAAAGTAACATCCAGATTCTGCAAAGCCACGTCATGTACCAGTTGATCATAACCGCGTTGCAGGAAAGTCGAGTAAATTGCAACCACCGGCTTCAAGCCTTCACAAGCCATACCGGCAGCCAAGGTAACCGCATGCTGTTCGGCAATCGCGACATCAAAGAAACGTTCTGGATATTCTTTGGCAAATTTGACCATGCCTGAGCCTTCGCACATCGCAGGTGTGATTGCGAGCAAACGGGCATCTTGTGCCGCTTCATCGCAAAGCCATTGTCCAAATACATCCGAATATTTCGGTGCAGTATTGCTGGCGGCAACGGCGTTGATTTTGCTAATCGCGTGATATTTGATTTGATCGGATTCTGCCGGAGCAAAGCCTTTGCCTTTTTTAGTATAGATATGAATCAGGCGTGGGCCTTTACGCTTTTTCAGCGCATTAAAGACATGCACCAGCTGTTTGACATCATGACCATCGTACGGGCCAAAATAGTCAAAGCCAATGGCTTGGAATAAGTTATCTGCAGCATCGGTCGCTGCACTGTGCAAACGCGAGTTATACAACCATTCTGGATGTGGCTGTACATATGCCTCACCCTGCTCGGTAACATTAACGAACTCACCGCGCTCCCAAATGGCAGCCAGATGTTTGGCAAAACCACCGGTACTGCAAGAAATCGACATATCATTGTCGTTCAGCACCACCATCAGATCAGCACTGTGTGCCACGGCATCATTCAAGGCTTCAAAAGCCATACCTGCCGTCATGGCGCCATCGCCAATAATTGACACAACTTCACACGGATTATTCTGATAACGACGTGCAAGCGCCATACCTAGGCCAGCAGAAATTGCCGTCGAAGAATGCCCTACCCCAAAAGTATCAAACTCAGATTCTTCACGAGCCGGGAACGCTGCCAGACCGTCTTTGGCACGAATGGTGGTGAGCTGTTCACGACGACCAGTCAACACTTTATGCGGATAGGCCTGATGACCTACATCCCAGATCAGGCGATCATGTGGCGTATTAAAGCAATAGTGTAAGGCCACGGTGAGCTCAATTACACCGAGGTTGGCACCAAAATGTCCGCCACTTTGCCCGGCAGCATACAAAATGAATTGACGTAACTCATCCGCCACTTGTTCCAGCTGGCTTTGCTCGAGTGCACGCAGTTGCTCAGGATGATTGATCGCATCAAGCAACGGTGTTACAGGGCGTTGAGTTGGGATTTCTGTATACAGCATATTATGGCAAAGCCTTCTAAAGCCTGGCAAATCTAAAGCTAGGTCAATGGGGAGTACCCGATCATATAGCTGAATTGTAGCAGCTTCAATTCAGCTACGCTTCTAGCGATGCAATATTAAACAATGATCTCGTCGGGGTGAAAAATTGCAGCCTACGATTATCCTGAATAATCTTACTATTTATCAACTATTATCGTTCGCTTTCTACAAAAAAGAAAATCTATTGCAGAATTTCGACTTTGCAATTCTACCAATGTTCAAGCATTACGCTATACTTTAGCCAATTTCAGGATTTAACGGGTTCAGCTGTGCCAATCGAATTTGTCGCAACGTCAAGATTACCTACCGCTCACGGTGAATTTAAAATTACTGTATTTCAAGACCCTAAGACCGGTGAAGAACATGTCGCACTTTCCAAAGGACTTGAAGAAGTATCAGATGAGCCTGTAGTGGTGCGTGTGCATTCTGAATGTTTAACCGGTGATGCCTTTGCTTCACTCAAATGCGACTGTGGCCCGCAATTGCAAGCGACTTTAAAACTGATCAATGAATTGGGCCGCGGGGTCATTCTGTATTTGCGTCAGGAAGGTCGTGGCATTGGCCTGACCAATAAAATTCGCGCTTATGCCCTGCAAGATCAGGGACATGACACGGTCGATGCCAATCTCATGCTGAACTTGCCAGCAGATGCACGCCAATATGATATGTGCAGCATTATGCTGGATCATTTACAGGTCAAAGCAGTACGTCTTGTGACCAACAATCCTTCCAAAATCGAGGCTTTAAAAGCCCAAGGGATTAATGTGGTCGATCGTGTGCCTTTGACTGTAGGCTTAAATCCTTTTAATGAACAATATCTTAAGACCAAGCACGAACGCATGGCACATCTTTATCAGAAAGAAGATTTTTAATATTTTTAACCCCCGTCCCACCTTATTTTAACTTAATCCCTCCAAACCTCCCTTTCTTGCGCTTCGACTTAAAGCCATACTTAAGTCTTGCTCAGGGAGGCTTTCCCTCTTTTTCTTAAAAATGGAGTTAGGGGAAGATTAAATCGTCATGGAAAAAATCCGGTTCTCAGGCATCCGTCGTTTTAAACGTAAATCAAAAGCCATACAAATATTGCGTACAAATGGTTTCCCTTTCTCCAGAATCGTGACTGACGAGTCTGAAAATTGAATCAAACCATCCTGTGCCATTTCCTCAAGCTGTTCCAAAACCTCATCAATTTCAGGGAAAAGCATCTCGGAATTTTCCCATGAGGTGCTAAAGCTGCACATCAAATTTAGAATATGTTGCCGGATGATCAAATCTTCCTGATTTAAGACATGTCCTTTAAATACCGGAATTTCATTGCGCGCCAGGCATTCATAATATTCTTCAATGGTTTTCACATTCTGGGCAAAGCTGTACCAGCTATCGCTGATCGAAGAAATCCCGAGTCCAATCATCACCTGGGTTTTAGAGGCGGTATATCCCATAAAATTGCGGTGCAATGTTCCAGCTTGAAAGGACTGGTACATCGCATCTTTTTCTAAAGCAAAGTGATCCATGCCAATTTCATGATAACCATGCGCGAGTAACTTCTTTTTACCTTCTTCATAGCATTCCCGTTTGATCGCATCTTTGGGCACATCGGCATCTTTAAAACCGCGCTGACCATTACCTTTAATCCAGGGCACATGTGCATAGCTATATAAAGCCAGACGGTCCGGCAAGAGCGAATTGGTTTGTTCAATAGTATTTAAAACATCATCCAGACTCTGAAATGGCAGACCAAAGACCAGATCATGGGAAATTGACTCATAGCCAATTTCACGTGCCCATTCGGTCACCTGTTTAACATTTTCATAAGGCTGAATCCGGTGAATCGCCTTTTGCACGGTTTCATTATAATCCTGCACCCCATAACTGACCCGACGAAAACCCAGATCATACAATCCTTGCAAATGCTCACGTGTGGTATTGTTAGGATGGCCTTCAAAACTGAATTCATGTACAGGCGCTATGTCAGCTTTGGCCAGAATGCCTTGAATCAGTTGAGCGAGATGCGCCATTGAAAAAAAGGTCGGCGTCCCCCCGCCCAAATGAATCTCTTTAATGATGGGCTTTTCTTGTAATAGCTCACAATATAAATCCCATTCTTTTAATACCGCCTGAATATAAGGCTGTTCCATTTCATGTTTTTTTGTGACTCTCTTATGGCAACCACAAAAGGTACACAGGCTTTCGCAAAATGGTAAATGGATATACAGACTAATGCCTTCGTTTTGATTGGATTCTGCAAAAGACTTTTTTAGCGTTTGCTTCCATTGTTCCAGTGAGAAATTCTGCTCTTCCCAATATGGAACAGTGGGATAACTGGTATAGCGTGGCCCGGGAACATTGTATTTTTGAATCAGGGAATTGACCTGTACCGACATGAGACCCACCTATTACCGTCGAGAAATGCTCAAGCCAATGAGCGCTTGTGAGTTATTGTGCTAAGCTTGAAAAAAGAATTCAACCTAGCCATTTAGTCGGATTTAATGATGCATTCTGCTTATGAATAGTGGAATGTAATGTCTGGGTTGATGAATTGCATCACCAAATTAGACCTTAATCTTTGACTGATTTTATGCTTTGATGTCGTTAGTTTTTTATTTCCCTACGAGGGCTCTGATGCAGCATCCTACATCTACGGATATTCAACACGTTCGTGAATTTCTCCTCGACTTGCAGGCACGGATTTGTGCAGCATTAGAACAGCAGGAACGTGCTGGCGGCGGTACGGCCGAATTTATCATCGATGACTGGGAGCGTCCAGAAGGTGGTGGTGGCCGTTCACGTGTTTTGCAAAATGGTACGGTGATTGAAAAAGGTGGGGTAATGTTCTCTCACATCAACATTTCCAAGCTACCTGCTTCTGCGACCGAACGCCATCCCAATATTGCCGGTGCCAAAGCGCAAGCGATGGGGGTATCACTGGTCATCCATCCAAAAAACCCGAATATACCGACTTCGCATGCCAACGTGCGTTTATTTGTGGCAGAAAAAGAAGGCCAAGATCCGATCTGGTGGTTTGGTGGTGGTTTTGACCTGACCCCATTTTATCCGAATGATGAAGATGTATTGTCCTGGCATCAAACGGCGCATGATCTGTGTGTGCCATTTGGCGAAGAAGTTTATTCTGAACATAAACAATGGTGTGATAATTATTTTTATCTAAAACATCGTGATGAACAGCGAGGCGTTGGCGGCTTGTTTTTTGACGACCTAAATCAATGGGATTTTGAAACCTGTTTCCAGTATATACAGGCTGTAGGCAATGGTTACTTAGAAGCCATTCTGCCGATTTTCCAACGCAATCAGGATAAGCCTTATACCGAAGCACAACGCGAGTTTCAGTTATACCGTCGCGGCCGTTATGTGGAATACAATCTGGTTTATGACCGCGGCACCCTGTTTGGCTTGCAGACTGGTGGCCGGATTGAATCGATTCTGGTCAGCCTGCCCCCGCTTACCGGATGGTCTTATCGTCCTGAATGGGATGAAGGCTCACCGGAAAAACGTTTAACAGATTACTACCTGAAACCACATGACTGGTTAACAGAATTAAAATTCAATGCAATGAAATGATACAAACAGCCCTCAAATAGAGGGCTGTTTTAATAGATATATCCTCTATACTGCTGCATAGAAATACCTGATTTGATCGCGGCACCCTATCGCTACATCGATCATATTCCATTTGATGTCTAGTGAGAATAACAATGCATAATCTTCAATTAAATCTACCTGTGTTGGCCTTTTGGCTTTTTCTGGCTCTCGCCATCAGCGCGATGAGTACTGCAATTTTGAGTCATAATCTGATTCTGGATGGTGCCGCTATTCTGGTGAGTATCCTGACTGGGTTTGGGGTTGTTCTCAGTATGGCGCTGATGTTTGCGGAACATATTATGGATATTTGTAGTTCCTAAAAACCTGATAACTTAGCAGCAATTTAAAATCGCGCAAGCTTTAGTCCCTGCGCTTTTTCACGTATATTGATGGCCATTTCCGCACATGGACATTGTGAAATGAGCAAACAATTTGCCGTGATTGGTAACCCGATTGAACAATCACGTTCTCCAGAATTGCACCACGCCTTTGCAGCCAAAACTGGTGTCGACCTGAATTATAGTAAACGTCTGGCGCCACTGGATGGTTTCAAAGCCGATATTCAGGAATTCTTTGGCCAGGGTGGTAGCGGCATGAATGTCACCGTACCCTTTAAAGAACAGGCTTTTACCCAATGTCAGGTGCTAAGTGAACGGGCCAAAATTGCCAAAGCAGTGAATACTTTATGGATGGAAAATGGTGTCCTGCATGGCGACAATACCGATGGTCAGGGACTGGTTGAAGCAATTCGAGCACTAGATTGGCCACTGGAAAATACAGATATTTTAATTATTGGTGCAGGCGGTGCCACGCGTGGTGTAATTTATCCCCTAGCCCAGGCAGGTGCGAAAAAAATCGTGATCGCCAATCGTACCTTGGCACGGGCGGAACAACTGGTCGCTGATCTTCAGAATGCCGTACCGCAAGTCGAATTACAGGCGATTTCACTAGACACTTTAGCCGGTGAATTTGATTTGATGATTAATGCCACTTCTGCCAGTCTCAGCGGTGATGCCCTGGTTTTACCGGAAACGCTACAGTTTAAACGGGCCTATGAAATGGCCTATGGCAAACCTTCTTCCTTTCTGGATCAAGCCAAGGCACGCGGTGTACCGACATCTGAAGGTTTTGGCATGCTGGTCGGTCAAGCAATTGAATCTTTTTACATCTGGAATGGTATCAAACCGGATTTAAAAGAGTTTCTTTAAAACCCCTATCTCTCTAATGAGTTCAGTTCGGGTTGCAACTGCAACCCTTTACTTCCCTCCTACTACTTTTTATAAGCTGAAAAACCATGGATTGGTTTTAATGACATTTTAAAATGAGTTATTTTGCCACCTGAATCCGAGCACAATTCATACAAAAATATACTGGACAAATCACCTTTTAACTCATTAAATTCCATTGATATAACAAGTTTTTAATCTTCCTGTAATGTAAACACCTAATGATGAAATTCGATGATTTCATTCATTAGTCTTAAAAATCGATTAGCTTTTCTGACATTTTTATTCACTGAATTCATCAATGTTTTTTTATCCCGAATGTGAATAATCAAAGAATCGATACAGATAATCCAAAACTAATTTCAATCAGGATTAAACGCATGCCAGCATATAAAGCCCCTTTACACGACATTCGCTTCCTTATGAATGAAGTGCTTGACTACCCTGCGCACTACCAGAATTTGTCGAATGGTGAATATGCCGATGCCGACACGGTAGATATGATCTTAGAAGGCGCTGCAGATTTCTGTGAAAATGTACTGTCGCCGTTGAATCAAAGCGGTGATGAAGAAGGCTGTCATTTTGAAAATGGCGAAGTAAAAACACCGAAAGGCTTTAAAGAAGCTTACGACCAGTTCGTACAAGGTGGCTGGCAAGGTCTGTCTTATCCTGAAGAATTTGGTGGCCAAAACCTGCCAATGTCTTTAAACCTGATCAAATCGGAAATGATGGGGACTGCAAACTGGTCATTCCAGATGTATCCGGGTTTAAGTGTGGGTTGTATCAACACTATCATGCAATATGGTACCGATGAGCAGAAAAACACGTATCTGCCTCACTTAGTTGCAGGAACTTGGGCGGGCACCATGTGTCTGACTGAGCCGCAATGTGGTACTGACTTGGGTCAAGTTAAGACCAAAGCAGAGCCGAAAGAAGATGGCAGCTATGCCATTTCAGGCACCAAAATCTTTATTTCCGCAGGTGAGCACGACCTGACTGAAAATATCGTACATATCGTACTGGCACGCCTTCCGGATGCACCGCAAGGTACCAAAGGGATTTCTCTGTTTATCGTACCGAAATTTATTGCTGCTGCAGATGGCGGGATCGGCGAGCGTAATCCAGTGAACTGCGGTTCGATTGAACACAAAATGGGGATTCGCGCTTCAGCAACGGCTGTACTGAATTTTGACAATGCGACTGGCTACCTGATTGGCGAACCGAATAAAGGCTTGCACGCTATGTTCACCTTTATGAACACGGCGCGTATTGGTACTGCGATTCAGGGTATTTGTCATGCTGAATTGTCATTCCAGGGTGCTTTACCGTA
Source organism: Acinetobacter sp. TWP2-2-3 (assembly GCF_049896445.1). Classification (GTDB taxonomy): domain Bacteria; phylum Pseudomonadota; class Gammaproteobacteria; order Pseudomonadales; family Moraxellaceae; genus Acinetobacter. Next base: position 193,391 of record NZ_JAFCUI010000004.1, on the reverse strand, counting down.
TGCCAAAGAGCGTATGTCAATGCGCGCCCTGTCTGGCAAAAAAGATCCGGAAAAAGTAGCGGATGCGATCATTCACCATGCTGATGTCCGCCGTATGCTATTGACGCAAAAAGCCATTGCTGAAGGTGGCCGTGCCATGATTTATCATGCAGCAAAAATTGCCGACAACATGAATGATGCTTTGCTGCGTGGCGATACTGCAGCATTTGAACAGCATGATGACCATCTTGGGTTCTATACTCCAATCCTGAAAGGCTTCCTGACCGAAATGGGTTATGAGGCATCAAATCACGGTATGCAAGTCTTCGGTGGACACGGCTATATCAAAGAATGGGGCATGGAACAGATCGTACGTGACTCACGTATTTCTACCTTGTATGAAGGCACAACAGGCGTTCAGGCACTGGATCTGATTGGTCGTAAAGTGCTGTTGACCTCGAAAGGCAAAGTGATTCGTGATTACACTGCTGAAATCCTGAAATTCTGCGGTCAGCATGCACGTAATAAATATATGCGCCGCTTTGCCTGGGATTTAACCAAGCTCTGTGCACAGTGGAATGCACTAACTGTGCGTATCATGCTGGCTGCACGTAAGGACCGCGACATCGTTTCTTCTGCATCAGTCGATTTCCTGATGTTCTCCGGTTATGTGATGATGGCGTACTTCTGGGCACAACAAGCCGCAGTCGCTTCAGCCAAACTGGCTTCTGGCGATGGTGCGGAAGTACCAGAGTTCTATAAAGCAAAAATCAAAACTGCTGATTTCTACTTTGAACGTATCCTGCCACGTACCCAAGGTCATGCAGAAGCGATGGTGAATCCGTCTAAAACCATGACGGCACTCGCGCCAGAACACTTTAGCTTCGATTACTAACCAGAACACTTTAGCTTCGATTACTAAGCTGTAAATTGACTTGAAAAGGGCGCTTCGGCGCTCTTTTTATTGATGTAGATGCCCTTCTTCAACTTAAAAAACCTTTCTGGATAGAAAATATACAAATTTAATTTTATATTTTTCAACATCCTAATAAATTAGCCAAATAAAACGCTTGTATATCTCAAAATAAGCGGTATGATAATCCCAACTAGAAAAATTCTTGTTTTGGTTAGTCTTCTTTTAAGTATCGCAGTTTTAGTCATAAACCTTCGTATTACAGATCAAAAAGCTCCATCCTTTTTATTTTTCAAAGTTACAGTTAGTCATCTGAAATTTTGGCTATAAATTCATACGATTCAATAGGTTATATTATGTCTAATACAGTTAACGGTACAGTAAAATGGTTCAACGAAACTAAAGGTTTCGGTTTCATTCAACAAGAATCAGGTCCAGACGTTTTTGCTCATTTCAGCGAAATCACTGGTTCAGGTTTCAAAACTTTAGTTGAAGGTCAAAAGGTTTCTTTCAGCGTAGCTCAAGGTCAAAAAGGCCCTACAGCTGTAAATATCGTTGCTCTATAATTTAGACGCAAGATATTAAAAAAAAGCACTCTTAGAGTGCTTTTTTTGTGCCTGTAATTTCTTTCATTCAGCGCTAGTTTTTAAAGATTATTGGGTTGATCTAAAAACCGGTGTGCTCTATGCCAGGCTAAAAATACCGGATCAGGTGCAAAACGTTTTGGTACGTCGATTCGTTTACCGTGATAGGGTTTTAAATAGGCGTATAAACTCGCATCTTGCTTGGCTTGATTCGCAAGACACACTTTAAGCCCTTTATCTAGCGTGATAAATCCTTGATCAAAAGCTTGATCCAATAAAGAAGATAAACAAATTCCATTACGCGGATTTTTTCTATGTACCTGATTTTCAGACCAAGGTACGATATGAGAAGCCACTAAAAAGGCTTTGGTCTTAATACCAGAGATCGCACATTGATATTGATAATTAAGTTTAACTTGTAAAGCAAATTGCTGGTGTGGCGAACCGCGAACTTTTACATTGGCATATTGATCTTCAACACTATAATCGAGGATTTCTTGACGTAAATGCGTATCTAACAAAGCATCCTGTTTTTCGCCTATTCCTGCTAATTTAAGTAATCGCCAAAAATCATCTGCCGTGATCTCATTCATGCTATATTGTTGAAAAAAATGTTCCCAAGTATTTCCGCGTGGTTTAAAAGTCCATTGAAAATCTTCCAAATCGGACTGCAGAATAGGATCTATAAAACGTATACCATCGATCACTTTCGCAAAGACCGGTTTGGTTCGGCGTTTTTGATGATTTTGAGGAATGGCAGTACAGTAGGTGCAATAATCTTGGCTATACGGCCTGCACCATAAAGATAGAATTGATTTTTAATTTCAGAGGCTTTTTGCGGTCGTCGATATAAAAAGAAATCCCCTTCCCTGACTCGATTATATTTAGACTGATCCCAATGATATTCTTTAAAGTCCCGATCTTTATAAACCAGATGATCACTTTTACTATCAAAAATAAAGAATCGGGTATTAGTTAAATCCAGCTGTTGAAAATCCCATAATGTATCCACCTGCCCACCCTCTAGAAATTATAATATTCATTTAATTTAATCTTTGAATATTCTCAGAAAACTTCTCTCTAAGAAAGCGTCAATCAGAATTTAGGCATTTTATTTAAGGCAATAAAAAAACCCAATAGAATCCTATTAGGGTTTCTTTTAGAACAATGGGGAAATTAAATAATTAAAGAAATTCTTCCAGTACCGAATTTAAAAAGATATGCCCCTGCTCGGTACATGAAAGCCGATCTTGATCATCGACCATTAATTTTCTATCACGTAAAGAACTCAGTAACTCATCTAAAGTATCTAGACTCAAACCGGTACGTTCAGCATAGAGTTTGGCTTCCACACCCTGATTTAAACGTAAGGCATTCATCATAAATTCAAAAGACAGGTCGGCATCTTCAATGCGCTTAAACTGCACATGTTCTGCAGGTACTTTGGCTAAGTAGTCCTTAGGTAGACGGGTTTTCTGGAACCGATACACGCCATCCGGCTGAGTGACTTTGCCATGTGCTCCGGCGCCAATTGCCAGATAATCACCAAACTGCCAGTAATTCAGATTATGCGCTGAAGGCAGTTCTTTACGCCAAGCCGAAACTTCATAGTTGACAAAACCCTGGGCTTTTAAATAAAGCTCACCCTGCTCCTGAATATCTTCCAATACTTCATCGACAGGCAAAATCGGTTGAGTCCGGAAAAATACCGTATTGGGTTCAATCGTCAACTGATACCAGGAAATATGCGTAGCACCCTGTTCTACCGCCAGTTTTAAATCATGTAAAGCCTGTTCTAAAGTCTGTTCCGGTAAACCATGCATCAAGTCGACGTTAATGCGCTGAAAGCCAGCTTCACGTGCCAGCCCAATGGCAGAAATCGCATCTTCATTGCTGTGAATCCGTCCCAAACGCTTGAGATGCTCGGTATTAAAACTCTGCACCCCAATTGACAAACGATTAATGCCGGCCTGCAAATAACCGGCAAACGGATCATGTTCGACCGTACCGGGATTGGCTTCCAGCGTAATCTCACAGCCTTCGGCAAAGGGAATAACGGCTTTGAGCTGATCAAATAACCATTGATAGCCTGGGGCAGAAATCAGTGACGGCGTCCCCCCACCAATAAAGACACTGTGAATCTGCCGGCCTTGGGCAAAATCGACCTGAGTTTTAAAGTCTTCCACCAGTGCTCGTAAATATTCCTGTTCCAATTCCAGTGATAGCTGACCATCCGGAACCGCATGCGAATTGAAGTCACAATAAGGACATTTGCGCACACACCAAGGCATATGAATATATAAGGACAAAGGGACAGCAGCAGGATTCAATTCAGCCAAAGAACTACTCAAAAACGATTACAAGATATAGCCGAATTTTAACATGACTAGGCGGCAACACTGCTAAAATTAAATTTGATCGTGTGATATGTCTAAAAATTTAAATAGAATTAGTCAGTTAAAATTATGAAAATATCTTCTCAACTTATTATTTTACTTCCTTTGGTTTTTGCAATCGGTGTTTTATTGACACTCCAGACTGCAATTAATATACAACTGAAAGAATATTTATATTCTCCTATTCAAGCTGCATTTTTTTCCTTTTTGATTGGTACAATAGTGCTCGCCGTAATCGTACTTTTTCAGTCCAATCCCAAACCCGGTTTACAGGAATTGATGAGTGTTCCCTGGTATTTATGGCTAGGGGGAATCGTGGGTGTATACGCGATTAGTATGAGCATTTATGCAGCACCCAAACTTGGCTTTCTGGTTCTTAGCGGTCTCATTATTTTTGGTCAGATGGTGATGTCGATGCTGGTCGATCATCTGGGGTTATTGGGTAATGAAAAAATGCCGGTTAACTGGCAACGTCTTTTAGGCGGCGTGGTAATTTTTATTGGTGTGCTTCTCACTTTACAACGCTAAACCTTCTATTTAAGCACATGATCACGATGAGTAATTTTTGTGTCGAATGTTTCACCAGTCACAACCTTTGGTTTTGAATTAAAAAAACTGTTTCATCTGATGTTACCCATTCTGGTGACCCAATTTTCTCAGGCTGGTCTGGGTCTGATTGATACCATTATGGCCGGTCACCTGTCTGCTACCGATCTTGCCGCGATTGCCGTCGGAGTAGGACTCTGGATTCCGGTGATGCTGCTGTTTAGTGGCATTATGATTGCCACGACGCCTTTGGTTGCTGAGGCCAATGGCGCACGCACACCTGAAAAAATTGCCACCATTGCACGTCAATCGCTTTGGGTTGCCCTGATTCTTGGGGTAATTGCCGGCTTGATTTTGCAACTCTTGCCGGCCACTTTGCCACTTTTAGGTGTACCGGAAAGCTTACAACCTAAAGCCGGTTTATTTCTGCATGCGATTGGTTTTGGTATGCCAGCGGTAACCATGTATGCGGCCTTACGCGGCTATTCTGAAGCGATTGGAAATCCGCGTCCGGTGACCGTGATTAGTTTATTGGCGCTGGTCTTGCTAGTTCCGCTGAACTATATCTTTATGTATGGTATTGGCCCTGTTCCGGCCCTAGGCAGTGCAGGCTGTGGGTTTGCCACGGCGATTTTACAGTGGCTAATGGTCATCACCCTCGCGTTGTATATCTTTAAAAATAAGGCCTATCAACGTACCCAGCCTTTTACCCATTGGGAAAAAATCAACCCGGAATGGATGAAGCGCATCTTACAGCTTGGCTTTCCAATCGGATTGGCAATTTTTTTTGAGGTCAGTATTTTCAGTACTGCTGCAATTGTGCTGAGTCCTTTGGGTGAGACCATTGTCGCTGCCCATCAGATTGCTATTTCTGTCACTTCACAACTGTTCATGATTCCCATGTCACTGGCGATTGCCCTGACCATTCGGGTTGGCACCTACTATGGTGAACAGAACTGGCAAGCCATGCGTAAAGTACAATATCTCGGCCTGATTACTGCCACTATTCTGGCGATCCTGACCATGATTCTGCTTTGGGTTTTCCGCAATGAAATCGTAGCACTCTACACCTCAGATCTGATCGTGACCCAAATTGCGGTGTATCTGATTCTGTTTGCCATTGCCTATCAGCTGATGGATGCCTGGCAGATCAGTGCGGCAGGTTGTCTGCGCGGCATGCAGGATACCAAGGGGCCAATGTGGATTACCATGCTGGCTTACTGGGTCATCGCCTTCCCGGTCGGGGTGTATTTGTCCCGCTTTACCGACATGGGCGCCGCCGGTGTCTGGGTTGGCCTGATTGTAGGCCTCAGCGTAGCTTGTATACTTTTATTGGGCCGTTTATATGGCAATAATAAACGCTTAAGTCTAAACAACTAAACACTTTTATTTGATTAATTTAAGCTAGAAAATGCGCTGAGATTAAAGATCCAGCGCATTTTTTAATCCTTGTGGAATCTCAGATTCATCCACTACATCTTTAATCACCACCTGCCCCACAATTACATCCGTACCATTAAAAGTCATGGTGGGTGAACCATATAGCTCATAACCTTCATTTAAGGCACGGGTCACCCGCGCACAAAAATGTACATCATCTTTCCCGGTAAAATATCGATAGACTTTCATTGAATTTTCTTCATTACTATACTCTGTTTATTCTAAGCTTTTAGCTATAAAACAACATTCAGAATTAGTACTCGGTCTTATCTAAAACGATGACGGATTCCGGCATATTCTTATAGTTTAAACGCAAGCAATAAAGATAAATCTTTTAACAAATCAAAGATGATGCATTAAACATGGAGAAGCTGAAGGAAATCACAACACAACCTCTACAATTAAATCTAGGCAATTGAACCGTTGTCACCTATGATCAAATACATCCATTCATAGTTGGTTTCAAGGAATCTCGCATGGCAAAAACGGCTAGCACACCCGGTCGTCGCTTTATGAAACTTGCCGGAATGACCGCAAGTATTGCAGGTAAAACCCTCTCCAATTCCATTAAAAATTTAACTGCCGATGACGAGCAGAAAAACACTGCGCGCAGTAAATTATTTCAGGATATTGGTGTGCAGATTGCGGATACCTTGGGGGAAATGAAAGGCGCAGTCATGAAAGTTGGCCAGATCGCCTCTCAATATAAAGATGTTTTCCCGCCCGAAGTCGCTAAAGCCATTGCCAAGTTACAGCGTCAGGCGCCACCGATGCCGTTTAAAGAAATTCAGGCACAAGTGGAAAAAGAATTGGGTAAACCTTTACAGCAACTTTTCCAGCAGTTTGATGAGCAGCCATTTGCCGCGGCCTCGATTGGTCAGGTGCATAAAGCCACCCTACCGAATGGCCAGCAAGTTGTGGTCAAAGTACAATATCCTGGTGTGGATGAAGCCTGCGAAAGCGACCTGAAACAAGTTCGTCTGGCACTGCGCATGATGGGCGTCTTAAAGATTGACCGTAAACTTCAAGATCAATTATTTAAAGAAATTCAGCACAGTCTGGACAATGAGCTGAACTATGAAATTGAAGCCCAGAATCTGGAAATCGCCCGTGCCTTCCATGAGCCTCTGGACAATAAAATTGTGATTCCGAAAGTGTTTCATGAGTATTCATCGCGACATATTTTGACCTTAAGCCAAGAGCTTGGTGAAAGTATCGAAACTGCCAGCACTTGGCCACTCGAAACCCGAAATGCTTTAGGCCGCCGCCTCTTCCGCGCCATTGGTCAGGAAATTTTTTATCTGAAACGCTTTCACTGTGACCCGCATCCAGGCAACTTTGCATTTCGTGAAGATGGCTCTGTGATTGTTTATGACTATGGTGGCGTCAAAACCTTATCGACTGAAGTGATTGGACATTTTAGGGAACTGATCCATGCTGCACGCGAGAAGAATATTCCCGTGATCGAGCAACAGCTGGATGCGCTGCATTCCTTGACTGAAACTGGAAAATTCCCGAAAGAATTATATGAACAGTGGCTGGAAGTGCTCATGCGTCCTCTGGTCACTGACTATGATTTTGCCGAAAACTCAGCGCATCATGATGGGATGGAGTTGCTGAAACCTTCGTTGAAATATTGGGATGTATTTAAGCCCTCTCCTGATACCTTGATGGTGAATCGCACAATTTCAGGACAATACTGGAACCTGATTCATCTCAAAGTACATGATGATTTAAGTGATGTATTTGAAGAACTGGTACCGAGTCGAAGCTAAGTTGAGACGATAGGCTTACACGCTGTAACCCTAGATTACTTGAAATATCAAATGTTACATTATAACATTTAATCAAGAATCATGAGGAAGTTAGATATGCGTTCAGATATCCATCCCGAGTATCGTGAAGTGTTATTCCATGATACCAATGCCGATGCCTATTTCGTGATTGGCAGCACGATGAACTCGAGCCAAACTAAAGAATATCAAGGTAAAACATATCCTTATGTAACACTAGATATTTCGAGTGCATCACATCCTTTCTATACGGGTGAGCAACGTCAGACCAGCAATGAAGGACGTGTGGCAAGCTTTAACAAACGTTTTGGCCGCTTTAAACGGGGCTAAAACCGAAAACCCTCAGTTATCTTAAGATTTAAATCGTGGTTTATGTCAGGAAATGACCTCCAATTTCCTGACTTTTTTATGCGCTTATTTTAACTCTGTGCCAATACGATTGAAGTTAAATAAAAGCCCAGCGCCAGAACAATAATGCCGACAATTAAGCTGGATAATGCATATAACAGCGCTAGGCCCATAGCACCTTGCTTGAATAACAAAAAGCTTTCCAGACCGAAACTGGAAAATGTGGTAAAACCACCGAGAATTCCCACCATTAAAAACAGACGAGCTTCTTGTTGGAGTACTGGATACTTTTGGCTACAGGCAAAAAAAATCCCGGCACATAAACAGCCCAGAATATTGATCCACCAGGTGGGCCAAGGAAATTGCATTTGTGGTTTGAACAGCCAAAGTCCGGCTGCATAACGCAGACTGGCACCGATTGCCCCACCCATTGCCACCCAAAGCCAGCCCATATTTTTTTCCTGTTCTATTTATTGATCAAGTTTATTTTATCCAAAGTTTCATATTCATCATGGATAATTTTCACTGTTATCTTGAACCGAAAATCAATGAAATACCATGGAACTTCGCAAGAAAATTGCTATATTTATTGCATCCAATTTTCATGAATGGCACAGGAAAAACAGCATGGCACAGGATTTATTGGCCCAGTTGGCAGCAGGCGAAGCAAAATTTGCAGATGTGATTACTTATATCGAATCGCGTTATACGCATACACCGACTGCATTTAAAAATGGCCAGCAGAATAATGCGGCCACAGAAAACCAGGGCAGCGCCAAAGTCTTTTCTTTTGCACAATTAAATGGTCTGGATCAGGCACAGACCTTAAGCCTGTTTGCTGAGCATTATGCTTCTGTACTGGCGACGCCAGAGGCGACTGATCATCAGAATATCCGCCAGTTTATGCTCAATGGCTGGGATGGAATTGCCTTTGAAGGTCAGGCTTTAACTGCGAAGTAAGTACTAGGCAGATAAAAAACCGCTCAAAGGAGCGGTTTTTTATCTGCAACTCAGAAGCGTGCATGAAGTATGTTTTAGCTTTTACCGACTTTTTCGATCCATTTAATGGAACTGACGCGGAAGACCTCACAAGCACCATCACCCGTATCGGTCGGAGTTAAAGACGATTTCCAGACCAGATCTTTGTCACGCACTTCAACCAGTTCCCCTTGCATACGCACCAGATCGCCACGCTTTACCTTTTTAATTGCCTTAGCAATTTCAGGGTTAGCGGGAATGATATGCATATTGGACACCATCTGCTTGGCTTGTTCTACCGGCACTGGCACCCGATCCATTTTCCAGTTCAAATAGCGGTCATATTGATTGACCGTGATATGTCGAGCAATTTCAGGTTCGGCAAACAGCCCCCAACTGACAGCATAATCAATCGGAGAGAATTTGGCTTGCGGGTCAGAACTATAAACCTTGGAACCCAGAATACGGAAATCACCTTTAAAGGGCTGCAAGACCGAAATTGACTGGCCTTTAACGACAGGAGGCAAACCTTTGGCAATATTGTGGTCGACCGAGCTATAGCCCGAAATAGGCAGCAACAGGCTGGCCAGCAAAGCATAATGTTTAAAGTATTTGAGCATAATTTTTAATCTAATCCTAATCAAGTTGATCAAACGTTTTAAGGATATCTTCCTTGATCTTACGGATTTTTTAATGAATAAACAGTTGAACTTGGTAACAAACTGCACGTATTTAGTCAGCTCGATATATGCCTGTCATTTTATTTTTCAGTTAAGCTAGAACGTATTTCCATCAAATTAAAATAACTCAAATGCTGTATAAACTTTATCAACAACATATCTTTCCGCATCTGCTGAATCAAGTGATGCAAACGCCATCCTTGATGGACTTGCGTCGTGAACTACTTTTGGATATTTCCGGTGAAGTACTGGAAATTGGTTTTGGTACCGGCCTGAATCTGCCTTTTTATCAATCGGTTGATAAGGTCTATGCACTAGAACCAAACCCGACGATCTTCAAACTGGCAGAATCACGAATTCAACAGGCCGCTTTTCAGGTCGAACATATTCAGGCCAGTGCAGAAGCTTTACCTTTTGCCGAAAATAGTCTGGAAAATATTGTATCTACCTGGACGCTTTGTAGTATTGCAGAGCTGGAACAGAGCCTGCAGGAAATTTATCGTGTGCTACAACCGGGTGGGACTTTACATGTGGTCGAACATGTTCTGAATCGACAAAATTTAAATATTCAGCGTCTACAACATTTACTCACTCCCATTCAAAAGAAAGTCGCAGATGGCTGTCATCTGAATCGGGATATTGAGACCGCCTTGCTGGAAACCGGTTTTGAAATAGAAACTTTAAATTATGTAGATGCGGAAGGTATACCCAAGATTGGCCAACGTATGTTGTTAGCACGTGTTCGTAAACTAGGAAGCTAATTTACGACCATCTTATATTTAGTGTGGCTGAAGGTGGGTTACTTGCAGCAACTGACAATGAGCACGATATTCAGAGCCCGTCCCGACCCGGAATTCTTGTCCAGTCGTGCCTGAATGAACTGTCACCAGATCACCAGTGAGCGTGATTTTCTGCCCCGATTTTAGCCGGCGAATCTGATCGGCAATTTTTTCAGTGGCAGCAATCAGACTAAAATACTGTACATGCGTATTGACGAAGTCACGCTCCGCTTTATTGGTTTGTCCTTCGAGCTGATAGCAGCGTTTTGCTTCATCAAACTCCAGTTTTGCCTGTATAGCGGGCAGCGGTTGAGTCAGCAACAGCACATCAATATTACTCAGATAGGCCAGATCATTAAAATGCCCCACCACAGGGCTGGCCTGATGCAGCACCCGACGATCAGGTTTTACGAAACGGTGATCATGCACAATATAAGTCGCGGAAATGCGCTTAACGGGTTCTACTTTAAAGTTTTTAAGTACGCCTTTTTCTTGCAGATGCGGAATGGCACGAAAAAACTCATTCCAGACCCAAAGTCCAAGCATAAACAGCAGCGCAGTGATCAGTAATTTTTGCATAATTTTTTATTCTTCACTGGATTTTGGTCAATCCTGAAAATCAATCCGAATGGTTTCAAAACGTACCCGCCCTTCCTGAACCGCACGGGCAATGGCTTGCTGGCCTTTGGTCAGACGTGCTCCGCCACTTTTAATGTCAATCAAGACCACTTCAATATCTTCAGCGTCGCCTTCGCCATCACGAAAATCGGTATAGCCATCAAAGACTATATAATCCACCGGATCGCCCAGAAACTTGGCATCACTCGGCAGATATTGAAATTCCGGCATGATCGGCGCGAGCTGTTCCGCCATTTTTCCTTTGAGGACTGCACGGCTGGTATTCACGCTGCGTTTTTGCGCGGCAATGAGGGACTGCTGATGCTCCAGTTCCAGCTCGGCAATATACTGCTCATATTCGGCTTTGATCCGTCCATTACGCGTCTGACTTAAAATAATAGTGGTTAATACCACCCCGATACATGCGCCAATCAGCATGGCCATCCATATGGACATTCAATCTTCCTAATTTGCCTGATTTTTATAGTATCGCATTCGACTGAAGTTGAGGACTTCGGCCATTTGCATACTTGAAAAGAATGATATGCTAGGCCGGAACAGAATAAAATCACCTTGAGTCATGAAAACAATTTTAGTTGCGAATCAGAAAGGCGGTTGTGGTAAAACCATGACAGCCATTAGTTTAGCGTCAGCACTCGCACAAAAAGGTTATAAGGTAGCATTGGCCGATGCCGACAACCAGAAATCAACATTGCAATGGCTCAAGCATCGTCCGGCACAGGCAGCACAGATCCAGAGTCTGGACTGGCGCAACAGTAAGTCCATTGGTGATGCACCGAAGCAGATCGAATATCTGATTATTGATGCACCAGGTGCTTTGACCGATGATCATGCCGAACAGCTGATCAGTGAAGCACATGCGATTATTATCCCAATCCAGCCTTCATTTTTTGATATCGATTCGACCCGCCGTTTTCTCAAACATTTGCAGGACATCAAACGCATCCGTAAGGGCAAGGTTGAAATTTTACTTTTGGCCAATCGCACCAAAGCAAATGCAGCCAGCAATCAGGACATACAGCAGTTTTTTGACAAGATCGACCAGCAGCCAGTGGCCTGGATTTCGGAACGTGCCCCTTATAGCCGACTGGCTATGGAAGGCCTTTCAGTCTTTGATAAACCTCAGAAAATCTACCGGGAACTGCAGGCTCAATGGCAACCGGTACTGAATGCCATTATTGATGATCCGAGTCAGTGGTTTTGAGTCAATCCTCTGAATCGTGGTATAGCTTTGGGAAAATAATCTCGCTACTTGGCTAGCTATCATTTTCGATCGCTTTTTTTTCAGTTAATATGCCTGAACACGACCTAAAAAATGAGTCATTAAATTCAGTGCAACAGTACGCGCCTACATTACAAAAAGTCTTATTATTTGGATTGTTCTTTATCCTGATTTTTTTGAGTTTTCATATACTCAAGTATTTCATCATTCCTGTAGTTTGGGCAGCCATTATTGCCTATATGACTTGGCCCTTGTATCAATCGGTGTTACGCCTATGCGGCAATCGACCGACATTAAGTGCAACCGTAATGATCTTGGCCGTGATTCTGGTCTTTGGTCTGCCGTTTATTTTCGCCATTTTCATGCTGCAGCACGAAGGTCGTAACCTGTATTTTGAATTGCAGCGACAGGTCTTTTCCGGTCACCTGAATGTCCCTGATTTTATTCGCGGGCTTCCGATTGTCGGCAAGGAAATTACCCGAACCTTAAATGAAATTAACACTGATCCGCAGAGTATTGCACTGTCGGTATCGACCTGGATTCAAGGCCATCTGAATTACGGCAAAGTGGTGTTGAATGAAGTTAGTAAAAACATCTTTAAATTATGTTTTGCGATACTTTCGCTGTTTTTCTTCTACCGTGATGGTCAGACCATTTTAAATCAGGTGCGTAAAGCCTTTGAAATGGTGGTCGGTCCACGTGTACATCATTATTTTTCCACCATTTCTGCGACTACACGTGCCGTAGTATATGGCGTCGGTTTGACCGCAATTGCACAATCCTTATTGGCTGGTCTGAGCTATTTTGTTGCAGGTGTGCCGAATCCGATGGTTTTAACCATTGTGACCTTTATTTTTGCCCTGATTCCCTTTGGCCCACCTCTCGCCTATAGTGCGGTGGCGCTATGGCTGTTTTCACAAGGACAAACCATTGAAGCCATTGGGGTCATGGTCTGGGGCGTCTGTATTGTCAGTACTGCCGATAACGTCATTCGCCCATTGGTGATTTCTGGCGCAACCCAGATTCCTTTCCTGCTGATCATGTTTGGAGTCTTGGGTGGTATTGCCAGTTTTGGTCTGGTCGGGGTGTTTATTGGCCCGGTGATTCTGGCTGTATTGCTTGCAATCTGGCGTGAATGGTTACATGAAAGTAATCTGAATGAACCTTTAATGATGCCTAAAGCCACTATGGCACATGAGATTGATCCGGAAACACAAGACACACCGCCCAAGGCACCTTAAAGCATAGATAGAATCGACTTAAACAAAACAAAACATTTAAGTACTGATTCTATATAGAGCTTCTGATCTTGCTCTGTTTAAATGAATCCACAAAACAGAATAAAGATCAGGATGCCAAAATCATGTCTTCATTGTTTAAAATTACGACACTTTGCGCGTTAAGCGCCGCACTTTTTACCGGTTGTGCATCAACCTCCCCATCAAATGAAGTGGTCAGAGCAGTGACTGTGAATGCTGTAACTGCTCAAGGTGTGGGCCAAGAGATTGGGACCGTATTACTCAGTGACAGCCCAGCCGGTCTGGTTATTCGTACCAACCTGAAACAACTTCCTGCGGGTGAACGCGGTTTCCATATTCATGAAAATGGTTCATGCGCGCCTGCCATGAAAGACGGCAAGATGGGCGCAGCACTGGCTGCAGGTAGCCATTACAATCCAAATCAGGCACCGCATCACGGTACGCCAGTGACCGGTCACTTAGGTGATTTACCCGCATTGAAAGTCAATACTGACGGAACTGCACGTGTGACCCTGCTTGCGCCACGTCTGAAATTGGCTGATGTTCAGGGTCGTGCGATTATGGTTCATGCCGGTGGCGATAACTATTCCGACAACCCATTACCCTTGGGCGGCGGCGGTGAACGTATTGCCTGTGGGGTGATCTAAACACCTTCATGCCAATGACTAAATAGAAAAAACGGGCACTATGCTCGTTTTTTTCATGGATTTTTCTTTTATTTTGGCGTCTAAATTGCATTCAGAACTTTGCGTTTTTACTTTCCGGATCCTGTCCTTGTGAATGCTGCCCGACCTGCGACTGCTACTTTTGTTAAAATTATAAAACCTGTCCTGCTGCCCTTTCAGTCCAGTGCGCTGATGACTTATTGCCTGCAGATCCTGCTGGTGTTTTTAGGTACCACTTTCGGTCTGAAATTTCTGGGTTATGACTTCTTGATCGTTCCAGTAACGTTAGGGGCAATTGCCACGGCACTGACTGATTTTGATGACCGGCTAAGCCTGCGTTTGCGCAACCTGTTACTCGTCCTCATTCTGTTTTTTAGTGTCAGCAGCATTCTGGAATTTCTTGCTCCGCATAAATTCTGGTTTGCACTGTGGCTATCACTGTCGAGTGCGCTATTTATTCTAATGGGTGCCTTAGGCCAACGTTATGCCACAATTTCATTTGGCACCATTTTACTGTCAATCTATACCATGTTCGGCCTGGGCGAATATCAGCACTGGTATGAACAGCCACTTTATTTTGTCATTGGGGCGCTATGGTACGGCCTGACGTCTATTCTGTTTTTTCTGCTGCGTCCTACTTTGCAGGTTCAGGAAAATCTCGCACAAAGCTTGCAGCACATGTCGGATTTACTGCTAAGTAAAGCCAAACTGTTTGATCCGGACCAGCATCCGAATGTTGAAAACCTGCTCTATGAGTTGTCACTTAAAAATACTTTAGTCATTCAGAGTTTTAACCGCAGCAAAGATTCGCTATTGACCCGACTCAAAGCTTCGCGTGCCAATCGTAATACCATTTACTGGCTGAATCTGTATTTTTTGATGCAGGATATTCATGAACAGGCCACCGCGAATTATCTGCATTATGAACAGATCGAACAGCATTTTAGCCGCACTGACCTGATTTTCCGGATTCAGAAAAATATCCGTCTGCAAGCCCTTGCCTGTCAGCATTTGGCAGAATGTGTACTGCGCAATGAGAAATTTTACCTGTCTACAGATGATGAACTGGCATTAAAACATTTACAGGAGTCGATGCAGGACTGGATTGCTCAACACCCACAAAATATTGAAGTTAAAAATTTACAGCTTATTTTGGCCAATCTGCTGAGTGTATATGAGCAGTTACAACACCTGCATGATCAACAGGCGCTGTATAAGCCACGCTATCAGCAGCATTTTGATGACCTGAGTCTGTTTGATGATGATATTCGCGATAGCACAGATCTCTGGCTGAAACTCAAACCGCACTTAAGTCCACAATCGGCACTCTTTCGGCATGCGGTGCGGATTGCCATTGTATTTCTAGTCGGCTATGCCATTTCATTATTACCCTTTGCGAAAAATGGCTACTGGATTTTACTGACCAGCCTGTTTGTCTGTCAGATCAGTTATTTTGCCACCAAAAGCCGGCTCAAATTGCGGACCCTGGGAACATTATTAGGGGTCATGCTGGGTGTCCCCATTCTGTATTTTGTGCCAAGTGTCGAAGGACAATTGCTGCTGACAGTGATTTTTGGTGTCGGTTTTTTCTATCTGCGTTCCAAAAAATATGCCATGGCAACCCTCATGGCGACCTTGATGGTACTCCTGATCTTCAACCTGAAAGGTGCCGGTTACGCCATTATCTTACCGCGTATCATTGATACCCTCATAGGCTGTCTGATTGCCTGGATGGCAGTAAGCTGGATCTGGCCTGACTGGAATTTTCGTAATATTTCCAGCAATATCAAAAAATCATCACATGCAACACTGAACTATTTTTCTGCAGTGGTCGAGCAATATCGAAACGGTAAAGATAACAGTATTGCTTACCGGACTGCACGGCGTCTGGCCCACAATGCACAGATTGATTTATCCAGCATGATTTCAAGTCTGAGTACCGAACCGAATCCAGATCCGCAACTGGTCAAAAGTGCCTTTCGCTATCTGGTCTATAGTCATAGCCAGCTCAGTTATATTGCAGCATTGGGGAGTCACCGTGAGCAGGTTACTGATACACAAATTCTGGATTTAATGCACTGGTGCCAGCAAACCTTAACTGGGGTATTGCTGCAACAACAGCCTTTAGATACCTACGACATCGATCATAAACTGGCAGAAATTCAACGCTTAAGTACCCAGGAAAACCAGTCAGCACATCTGCTTTTGGTGTTGAAACAGATCAGTTTATTGTTGGAAACCTTACCGGAATTACTAAAATTACGTCATGAATTATTAGATGCCGAGATTAAATAACCAACTGCCTTACTTGGTTATAACTTATTAAAAATATTGAATATATCTTTATTATTAAGATTCAATATTCAGGTGATATTCGGTACACTCAGAACTAATTCGGTTAAATCAATATGTATTATGAACATCAAAACTTTGCGTCTGGTCGGTTTGCTTGAAGGGATTTCATTCCTGCTGCTGTTATTTATCGCGATGCCAGTGAAATATATGATGGATAATCCGATTCTGGTGAAATATGTCGGCATGGGTCATGGGGTACTGTTTGTGCTGTTTCTGGTGGTGTTATTCGCAGTATGTGAAAAACAGAAATGGTCTCTCAGCATGTTTGTGATGGGTTTAATCGCTTCGATTCTGCCTTTCGGTCCATTCCTGTTTGATATGAAATTGAAGAAGCTGGAACAGCCCGCTGAAGCTTAATTGTAGAATCCTAATATAATTAGATCAGTCAAAAGAAAATTTTCTCTCCCTTTGGGAGAGAGTTAGAGAGAGGGAACTTATTAAATACTTAACCTCACCCTAGCCCTCTCCTAAAAGGAGAGGGAAATTCAATACTGAACATATGATTTCAATAATTTATAAGTTCCCTCGATAAGGAATCAAAACTCCCCACGCTCCTGTCTTTCCAGCATTAACTGTTTGAGCTGCATGCGCGGCAAAGTAAACCAGAGTGCAATCAGAATCAAAGAGGCAGCACAGTAGGCCCAGATATCGTAGGCTTCATACGCCATCCTTACTGCTTCAATCACCACAAAAAAGCTGAGCATCAGGATAATAGAAACCGTCGCAGCCACCGTGCCTTTGGACACTTCAGAAGACATTAATGCAAAACGATACAGCACCGAAAAACTCACACCCTCACCCAGACTGATACAAGTGGTGCCGATAATCAGACAATGAATAAAATATTCTGGAATCAATAAGCCCATCATCAATAAACCGGTACCCAGCAACATCAGTGGCAGACCCAATAATACGGTTTTGCCCAGCGGTATTTTATCGATAATTTTTAGCAGAATCAGATTACCTGCAATCAGGCCGCCCAAGACCGGAAACTGCGCCAGACCATATTGCACGCTACTGAATCCAAATTGCTCGACCAGAATCACGGGTGACAGGGCAATCCATAACATCAAGGGCAGACTCACCAAAGGCAAGGCTACAGTCATGATCACAAAGCGTTTATTTTTTAAAACCTGTTTAAAGTCATCCAGAATATAGCTGACCGGCTGTCTGGGAATACTGACTTTCAGGTTTGGCATTTTGGCTTTCAGGCCGAACCAGCTCAGAAATGACAGAAATGCGATACCGATAAAGCCCCAATGCCAAGAGATATGATCAATCATAAAGGCACCCAGCACTGGTCCTAGCAAAGGTGCCAGCAAAGACACATTGGCCATCAGTGCCATGACTTTGATGGCATCACGTTCTTCAAAGCTTTCCTGAATGGCGGCATAACCAACGGCGGTAATAAAGGACAGGCCAAAGCCCTGTAAAAAGCGCAGGAATAAGAAACTTTCGATATTGGGTGTTAATAAAATAGCCAGACAGCTAATCGTGAAAAACGCCACACCACCCAGCAGTACCATTTTACGTCCAAGACGATCGGACAAAGGTCCCAGAATCGCTGCGACAAATGCCCCACCCAACAGGAAAAAGGACATGGAGGATGGCGCCCACGAACTACTCACACCAAAATCACGGGTAATCGCCAGCATGGCCGGTTGAATCAGGTCATTACATATATAGACTGAGAATTCAAACAGGACCAGTGCCAGCGGGAACATAAGTGTGGCACGGGTCAGTTTTTGGGTGTGGATATTTTGCATGGGAGTTTTTATTGTCAGTCTGCCCGTTTTAACAGACTGAACTTTGTCTAAAATAGAAAGAAATAATTTTAGCAGATGAGATATTCAAACGCTCTGAATAAATATAACTGATCGTAGAGATAATCTTCCAAATAAAAAAGCGCATCCTCTAGATACGCTTTTAACCAAAATCTGTCTAAAGATCAAACACTATTATGGACAGACTGCTTTCTGGAAAGTCTTGGTATTTGAACCTCGTGCACAACGATACAACTTCTCGGTATTTTCCAGCATCCAGCTGTTATCTTCCCGTTTAAAATAATAAATGGTCTGTACTGAACGTACCGAATCATCCATTAACCCAGTTTCAGTGACTTTGACCTGTCCAATCGTGGGCGACTCTACCTTGTCAAAGAACTGGCGCAACTCAACTGTTGCCAGTTCCTTACGCAAGTCCGGTCTTAATTGTAAAACCTGTTCCAAAGGCGTATCCGAAGATGACTGTACCTTTGCAATGACCTGTTGAGCAGTTGCACAGCCTGAACCCAATATACCAAAAGCGAGAGTTGCGACTGCCAATATCCGGAACATATTATTTAACCCTTTATCGTCATTCTTATTCCAACCCATCATGCCGAACTTCTTAGTACAAAACCATTTAGACTCTGTAACTGCCTTTACACAGCAATAAAAAAACGCACCTTTCGATGCGCTTTTTTCAATTCCGACCGATTAAAGATCGAAGAGTTTACCCGGGTTCATGATGCCCTTTGGATCAAACACTTTTTTCAGGGCTTTCATATATTCAATTTCTTCCGCCGAACGCGAATATTCAAGATATGGCTTCTTGGTCATGCCCACACCATGTTCCGCAGAAATTGAACCGTCATATTTTTTCACAGTATCAAAAACATACTTGTTCACGACCTGACATTTGGCAAAGAATTCATCTTTAGACAAATCCGCAGGTTTTAAGATGTTTAAGTGCAAATTACCGTCACCAATATGACCAAACCAGCAGATTTCAAAGTCTGGGTAATTCGTCGATACAATTGCATCAATTTCTTTAATGAACGCTGGAACATGCGTAATTAGAACTGAGATGTCATTTTTATATGGAATAAACGGCGCGATAGATTCAGAAATGTCTTCACGCAAACGCCATAAGCTTTCTACCTGATCCAGGCTTTGGCTCATTACGCCGTCCAGTACCCAACCTTGTTCCATGCAATGCTCGAAGATTTCCATCGCCTTGTCCATAATCGGCTCAAACGGCGCTTCAAACTCAAGCAATACATAGAATGGGCATTCAGTTTCAAATGGACGCTGCACATGACCATGGGCCAAGACTTTTTGCATTGCGAGTTCACCAAAAAACTCAAATGCGGTTAAATCAATTTTCGCCTGGAAAGCATGCAATAACGGCATGATCGCATCAAAGTCAGGCACACCCAGTACCATTACTTGCAGGTCTTGCGGTTGACGTTCAAGCTTGATTTCCGCTTCAGTCACCAGACCCAGCGTGCCTTCACCACCAATAAATAAATGCTGAATTGCATAACCAGTAGCATTCTTGATCATGCCCTTGTTCAGACGCAATACATCGCCCTTACCCGTCACAACGGTCAGGCCAAGTACCCAGTTACGGGTCATGCCGTATTTAATCACTTTGATGCCGCCAGCATTGGTGCCGATGTTACCGCCAATTTGCGATGAACCTGCCGAAGCAAAGTCAACTGGGTAATACATGCCCTGCTCTTCAGCATAGTTCTGTAACTGTTCAGTCACCACACCTGCCTGTACGCGCACCATACGATCTGCCGGGAAAAACTCCAGAATCTGGTTCATCTTGTCCATGCTGACCACGATCTCGCCATTGGCTGCGACTGCACCTGCAGAAAGACCGGTACGACCACCCGATGGAGTCACTGCAACATTAAATTGGTTTGCCAATTTTACGATGTCTTGAACTTGCTCAGTTGACGACGGAAAAACGACGACTGACGGGTTTGGATCAAAGTGCTTCGTATGATCGCGACCCCAATTCTGGAGGCTGTCCGTATCGGTTTTAATACGGTTTTCACCCACAATTGCAGTCAATTGGGTCAATAACTCAGGGGTTAAAGCGACTGGAGCATTCATCGTTTGCAGACCTAGCATGATTTAAACAAGAGAGACTTCGCTGGTTCATTTGCACATTTTTTATGCATAAAAACATGGATACAAATCAGGCGAAACATGGTTATTAAAGCACCGGATCACGCTGCTTTAAAAGCATGGCGCAATATTATAAGCTATTTTTTGGTGTTTCCCGCGAAAAATGACAATTTTGATAATATACCTTTGAAAATGCAGATTTAAATCAAACACCATGATCATTATTATCAATATATCTTGCCAGAATAGCTGATGTGAGCGTCATTAAGGAAATGTATAAGTGCGCTTTTCCTGTGCTATTATACCGCGACTAAATTTGGCCTTTGTAGCGGAGCCGTAATGAGCCAACATCTATCTCTACCTAAAGATAAAATCCGTTTCTTGTTGTTAGAAGGCGTTCACCAGAATGCCATCGACACTCTAAATGCTGCTGGATATACCAACATCGATTATCGTAAGACTGCGCTTGAGGGTGAAGCGTTGAAAGAAGCGATTAAAGATGCTCACTTCATCGGTATTCGTTCCCGTACTCAATTGACTGAAGAAGTCTTTGAAGCTGCGAACAAACTGATTGCTGTCGGTTGTTTCTGTATTGGTACCAACCAGGTGAACCTGGACGCTGCAATGCGTCGCGGTATTCCAGTCTTTAACGCACCTTACTCAAATACGCGTTCAGTCGCTGAACTTGTACTTGCTGAAGCAATTCTTCTCCTTCGCCGTGTACCTGAAAAATCAGCAGATACACACACAGGCGGCTGGAACAAATCTGCAGTTGGTTCGTTCGAAACACGTGGTAAAACTTTAGGTATCGTAGGTTACGGTTCAATTGGTTCACAACTTTCTGTACTTGCTGAAAGCATGGGTATGAAAGTGATCTATTTCGATACAGTGACTAAATTGCCTTTAGGTAATGCACGTCAAGTCGGTAGCTTGGGCGAACTTTTGGCAAATGCCGATGTGGTTTCTCTACACGTTCCTGATGTTCCGTCTACACGTAACTTCATGACCAAAGATCAGTTCGCGCAAATGAAAGAAGGTTCAATCTTCATCAACGCGGCACGTGGTACCTGTGTCGTGATCGAAGACCTGGCAGATGCGATCAAATCTGGTCACATTGCTGGTGCTGCGGTAGATGTATTCCCGAAAGAGCCTAAAGCAAACGGTGAAGAATTTGTTTCTCCACTGCGTAACCTGCCAAACGTAATTCTGACTCCACACGTAGGCGGTTCTACGATGGAAGCGCAAGCGAACATCGGTCTGGAAGTAGCTGAGAAATTCGTGGCTTATTCTGACAAGGGTATGACGCTTTCTGCAGTGAACTTCCCAGAAATCGCATTGCCGTTGACTGAAGGCAAACACCGTTTACTGCACATCCACCAAAATATTCCGGGCGTGTTGTCTAAAATCAACAACCTGTTTGCTGAACAAGGCATCAACATCTCTGGCCAGTCACTGATGACTAAAGGCGATGTCGGTTACCTGGTGATGGATGTCGATGCTGCTGCATCTCATGAAGCACTTGATATGCTTTCGAATGTTGAAGGTACAATCCGCGCACGCGTATTGTTCTAATTCAATATTATAAAAAAACCACAGCTCTCGGGCTGTGGTTTTTTATTTTTAAGGTTTGTATTTTTAAACCTTTTTCAGCTTATGCTGCTCTTCCGCTATTCGAGCAATCGAAACCTATTTAGTCATGCTGAATTTTAAAATCGCACCGATGGTGCAAGCGCCGCTGATTCTGTTGATCGCCATGATCAGTATGCAAAGCAGTGGCTCCTTTGCCAAATATCTGTTCGGTCAATTTCCCATTCTGACTGTTTCCGCAATGCGTCTGCTGTTAGGCGCTATGATTTTGGCACTGATTTTTAAAATTTGGAAAATCCATTTCAGACAGATCAAGTGGCCGGCCATTATCAGTTATGGCCTTGCCCTGGCTGGCATGAATCTACTGTTTTACCTGTCGATTAATCGCCTGCCGCTGGGGATTGCCGTCTCTTTTGAATTTATTGGCCCCTTAAGTGTTGCCCTGTTTTATGCACGTCAGAAATTCGACTTTGTCTGGGTCGGACTGGCGATTCTAGGGCTAATTCTACTGTTCCCTTTTGATCAGGCTGCCCAGCCGCTTGACCCGATTGGGATGGCATTCGCCTTGGGTGCAGGTGCCTGCTGGGCCTTATATATCGTTGCCGGCCAAAGACCTTCAGGCGTTTCTGGCAATCATACTGTCTGCTTAGGCATGTTTGTCGGCATGCTGGTACTGATGCCGATCGCACTCTTTGCAGGCATGCCGGCACATACTTTTGAACCGATGAGTTTGTTGTATTTTGTGGCTTTGGCAGTACTGGCTAGTGCACTGCCTTTCACTCTAGAAATGATCGCACTGCGTAATTTAAGCGCACTGAGTTTCGGTACCTTGATGAGTTTGGAACCCGCCATTGCCGCACTCTCAGGCCTATTTTTTCTGGGTGAAACCTTGTTGTGGACACAGTGGCTGGCATTGGCCACGATTATCAGTGCTTCGGTAGGCTGTACGGTGACGACCCAAAGACAAAAATCTTGAATAAAAATAAAGGCGCTAGAGCGCCTTTATTTAAGATCACTTATTTTCAAATTTTAACGTGGTGTTGCGTCTTTAATCGCAGTATTTAATACAGTCGCTGCTGTCGCATTATAGCCATCACATCCAGAGGCAAGCTGATCATACATATATTCTGTCCATTTGATCATTAAAGAAGTTACACCTTCTTGTTTATTCAAGTCATCCAAGGCAGCCTGTCTTGATTGAGCAATATAGTCGTCGTGATCAATATGTTCCCCATGTTCCGAGAAATCAACTGAATAAATTCCGCCTTGATATTCGATCGCACCGAAATATTTGTAATATTGCATAGCAGCATCTTTATATTCTGCCTTTTTATATTTCAAGTTAGCCATCGTGTCATCTAGAATCGTTTTTGCCATTTCTTGGACAGACTGCTGTGCCTGCCATTCAGCAAGTGTGCTAAAGCCAGTTTTTACTTCCGGATCAAATTCAATATATTCTTCTTCAGGATGTTCAGCCAGAAGACGGAAACATTTAGAGCCATTTGGGAATTTGCGGGCCTTCTGCAAATCGACAAAATTGGTTGCAAACTCATTATAGTATTTACGCTCAGCTGTCGTATTATCACTGTTAAAGAACACTCTGGTCGCGGGATCATCATACATTTTCACCACAGCAATATTGGTACGTTCAGTTAATGCTTTACCAGACAGGTCATACCACGCTATGTGTCGATGATTGCTGATATTGTTCTCAGGTATCGTCACAGGACGACTTTTAAATTGAGTCGTCGTATTTTCTAATATTTTTTCCAGCTTATAACCTAATGCTGTACGGGTGCGATCTGCAGGGAACACCCCTTTTGTTGTGACATAAGTTGAGAAGACCATATCTTCTTCAAGATCGTATTCGGTATCAACAGCGCTGTTATCATCCGCATATAATATGCCGTCAGTAATTTTATTTTTATGACTAGCTAATAGAAGTTTTTGCGATTCCATCTCTGATCCATCAATATTCGGTAAGTTGAATTGATAGTTATAGAATTCAGAAATGGTATCTGATGCTCCATCACCCGGGGTTCCAGGATTGGTCGGTGCAGGTTGACTAGTGACTGGTTCATTATTATCAGAACTGTCGGAACCACCACCACATGCTGCCAGCATGCAGCTAAAAATGGCGCAAGAGAGTACTCTTAATTTCATTATTATCTACCTTAATTATTTGATATTGTTATTTTAATTCTGTCCCGAAACACGGGATCTAAGATGTTTTCATTGTTATTTTAAAACTAACCCGAATCACGAGGTCTAAGATATTTTAATAAATATAAAAACAAGATCAATTTAAAAATTGATTAATTTGTAACCGCAATTACATAGAAGATTAACTTTAAATTTAAAATCTTTAGATATTTGATCGGGCCAAAACTTAACTTGATTGAATCAAAATTTAAGTTCACCTCGGGAAAATATTTCCTTGCCCTACTCATTAAAAATTAACCAGTTTGCTATAATTTCATTTCCCCCTATTTCTCATTTTCACCCGCTCTGGGTAGAAGCTGCTTCCATGCCAAACGCCCAACTCCTTGCCGTATTGTTCATGGTCTTATCCATGACCTCCTACCAGATCAGTGCATCTTTTGCCAAACAGCTGTTTAGTGTGCTGGATCCGGTCACTGTGACCATTTTAAGGCTGTGCTTTGCAGCAATGATTGTTGGGGTAATGTTTCGTTCCTGGAAAATTATTTCCCGTTTGCCTTTTTTGAAATGGCGGGATTTGCTCTGCTATAGCGCTGCTTTAGGGGTCATGAATATTTTATTCTATCTGTCTCTGGGAAGATTACCGCAGGGAATTGCAGTCGGTCTGGAGTTTATTGGTCCTTTAGGTCTGGCCCTGCTTTCGATCAAACATCGTAGTGACTATATTTGGGTATTAATGGCCATTTTAGGCATCGCACTGATGGTGCCATGGGGACAGGCCAATAGTAGTAATTTCGACCTGGTGGGCGCCGCCTGTGCTTTAGGTGCGGGGTTATGTTGGGCACTGTATATTTTCTTCGGGCAACGCGTGGTTCAGCAGAATATCGGCATGCATGCACTGACTATTGCGATCAGTATTTCAGCCTTATGCCTGTTACCGATCGGACTGTATAACAATGCTCCTGCCTTGATAGACACCCAGCATTGGGGCAAGGCAATTACTATTGCTGTACTGGCAACAGCCATTCCTTATGCTCTGGATTTAAAGGCACTTCAGCATTTGAATAAAACCAGCTATGGCACTCTATCCAGCCTGTCTCCGGCTTTGGCTGCACTGACCGGTTTTGTACTATTGGGCGAAAAAATTACGCTTCTTCAGACCGTGGCACTGATCTGTATCATGCTGGCATCTGTCGGTGTGACTGTACGTGCCGCCCGTCAAGGATCGGTAGAAAAGAATGCTTAAAAGCCTTATTGGAATCTAAACAACTGACTAAATATTTGCATTAATTCTTTCACTTTCTTCCTTTGAGATAAATCTAAAGAAGAAATGAATGGATAAAAAATCTGATCACTCCAGATAGAAACATAACCATGTGCCATAACTGAAAGGAAGAGATTTTTGATACGCGAGTGTGGCAAGGATGCCACATGTTACCCATCACGACAGGACGTTGTGTATGGGTAACAAAAGACTTTTGCCTACTTTGGGTCTTTCCAAAGTAGGGAGATTGCCTACACAAAAGCATTTAAATTTTTAAGAAAATGAGGCTGTACAAGCTTCTGAAGCTCAACATGCATAGCGATTAACTCAAACATCTAATTTGAGTTATAAATTATGGAAAAGTAACTAATCAAATGTCATCTTTTCGATGTTTAGCTTTGTACCAGCATATCTTTTTTCATGTCTTTATAACGCTGATATTCATTCTTGTACTGCACTGCTAAAGCGGTCTTCTGCTTTTCATCCAGAATTTTACCGGCCTGCTGGAAGAAACCATGTTCCTCTTCTTTTAAGTGATGATGCACCTTTTCGGAAAGTTTTTTGGCCATGGCAATCCAGCCTGGATTACTCAATTCAGTTGCAGTTAATTCCTCGACCATTTCATCCATTTCATGATGTTCGGCCAAGGCATGGCGGGTAATATTCAGGCCCGAATCGGTCATCATCAAGGGAATATAAAAATAACGGTCTTCCGCAGCTTCATGCGCAAATAATTCATTTTTCAGTTGCTTGAACAGCTCACGGCGTTCTGGTGTATCCCCGGAAGTCTGTAATAGTTTTTCTGCAAGATCACGCTGAATCTCATGACTCTCTCTTAATGCTTCAAAAATAGTCGTCATTCCGATATTTCTCCGATTGTTTTATTTTTCATATCATTGATTCTAGAAGATTTTCAGAACAGGTTTAGACGCAGTTTATACAGTGATTTGTTAAGAAATTTTAATATCGAGAATGATTTACATCGGATTTAGATCTAAAAAAAACATCTGGTATGCCATCCGGCAAATCAGCAGACTGACCAGAATCAAAAATAAAACCCGGATAAAGCCACTGCCATATTTAAATGCCAAACGCACCCCGACCAAGGAACCACAAATATTGACTATCGCCATCATTGCCCCGACCATAAACAGCACATTGCCACTGGGAATAAAAAAGCTTAAGGCGGCCAGGTTGGTGGTGAAATTAGCAATTTTCGATAAGGCCGATGCATGCAGGAAGTCGACGCTCAAATAGCGAATAAAAAAGAAAATAAAGAAACTACCGGTGCCCGGACCAAAGATACCATCATAAAAGCCTATCGCCAGACTGCCCAAAGCGGCCAGAATCAACATTTTCCGATTCAGTTTTTGTTCGGTATGCACCTGGCCAAACTGTTTTTTCATCAAGGTATAGATTGCGATCACGATCAACATGACCAGTACAAAAGGCTTAAGGATCTCGACTGGAATTAGCGTAACGCTGGCTGCACCAATAAAAGAACTGACAAAACTGCATAGTGCAATCACGCCCAAGAGCAACCAGGGCAGTTTTACCTGACGTAGATAGGAAAATGCCGCAGAAGCGGTGCCACAAATGGAAGCGAGTTTATTGGTGCCAAAGACCGTAGCAGGCTGTAAATGCGGTAAACTCCCCATAATTGCCGGGATCTGGATCAGACCACCACCACCCACGGCAGCATCAATCGCCCCTGCAAAAAATGCAAAGACAACCAGACTGATGATGATCTCTATTTCCATATCTTGACTCGATTAGAGGTTCAGGACGCGTTTGGGTACCAGACGTTTTTTGTCGGTAATTTCTGCCAGCCCCAGACATTTCTCGCCATCAAAAACCAGCACCTGTTCAGCTGCTTCATGTTCGATATTGCTTTCCATGCCGCGGCTAAAATATTCTGCGCGACCTTCGGGTACCTGCACTTTTGGAAAATGATCAACCGGTGCATAGGCCGGCAACAACAGTGCATCACGCTCTGCTTCGCTCAGGCTTTCCAGATATTCAATGGTATAACTCGGGATCAAATCAAAATGACCGGTTTTGATGCGGTGCAGATAAGTCAGATGGCCATAAGTTCCCAGTGCTTTGGCAATATCTTCACCCAATACCCGGATATAAGTCCCTTTAGAACAGGTAATATCCAGCGTGATACTGTTCTCCGTAAAGGATAAAAGCTCAATCGCTAAAATGGTAATCGGACGTGCTTCACGTTCAATCTCGATACCTTTGCGCGCCAGTTCGTATAAAGGACGGCCTTCTTTTTTCAAGGCAGAATACATTGGCGGCACTTGCTGGATATCACCCACAAATTGCGCCAGTGTTTCCTGAATCAAAGACTCGGATAATTCAGGAACCACTTTTTCCAAGAGCACCTCGCCTTCCACATCACCCGTGGTGGTGCTATGCCCCAAAAATACGGTCGTCTGATAACGCTTGACCGAATCTAATAAATAATGCGAAAACTTGGTCGCCTCCCCCAAACACACGGGCAATAAACCGGATGCCAGCGGATCCAGCGCACCGGTATGGCCGGCTTTTTGTGCACGGTACAACCAGCGGACTCTTTGTAATGCGGCATTAGAGCTGATACCCAAAGGCTTGTTGAGCAGGAAGACACCACTGAGATGACGGCGCTGAATTTTAGGAGATGATGCTTTCATGGCAAAAAATCAGACATTTTATAAATTGGCGCCATGGTAAAACCCTGCGAGATGATTTACAACTTTTCTATAGTCTCTAATGATTTTTATGGCATATTGAGCCGGCTTGAACATCTAAAAGCTTTAATATCTAAAAGCTTGAATATCTAAAAGCTTGAATATCTAAAAATAATGAAATAACGAGAAAATAGGTGCATAGGATATGCAGAAATATAAAATATGGATCATTCTGGCGTTGCTGGTGCTGTGTATTCTCACATTGATCTTATGGCTGTCTCCAAAAGAAAATACCCAGGCGGATACCGGGACAAAAATGCCTTTAACTGAAACTCAGGCAGAACAAACCGCACTCTTGGTCAATGGCCCTGCCAATGCAGCTTTCCCCAGTGCCAGCCAGCAAGATACCGAAATTAATTGTCAGATGCAGCTAGACGCCAGCAACCGTCTGATTGTGAATGAACAGACCCGCAACTGTTTTGAATATTTTATTACCCAGTTCGGTGAAAAAAATCTGCAGCAGATCCAGCAGGATTTTAAAGCCTATATTCGCCAGAATCATAAAGAGCCTGCACTCTCGCAAATTCTGGATTTATGGGATCGTTATCTCCAGTACCGTCAGGGCTTGGGCCAGCTCACTGCACCGGCCGGGCTAAATCAGGAAGATCCTGCCTATTATCGCAGTATCTATAACAGTACCCAGAATTTGCGCCAGCAATACTTTTCCAAGTATGAAATTGAGGGCTTGTTTGGCACAGAAGACGCCTATCATGAATATACCCTGGACCGGATGAGCGTACTGGCAGACAAAAGCTTAACGGAGACTGAAAAAGCGCAAAAGCTCAAAGCACTGTTTCAGCAGCTCCCGCAGGACTGGCAGGAAAATCTGGAACAACTGAATAAACTGGAAGATTTGCGCAAACTTACCGCAGATATTAAAGCTCGTGGCGGTTCCCGTGATGAAATCCGGCAAATGCGGATGAATCTGGTCGGTGCTGAAGCGACACAACGTCTGGAACAACTGGATGTACAACGTAGCGACTGGAAAAACCGGGTGACGGGCTATTTAGATGAACGGGATCAGATTACCCAGTCCGGCATGTCAGATACCGCCAAACAGCAAGCCATTGCCCAGCTTCGCAGCAAACATTTTAATACACCGCAAGAACAGCTGCGGGTAGAAACC
The DNA here is from genome assembly GCF_049896445.1 of Acinetobacter sp. TWP2-2-3. Taxonomy (GTDB): domain Bacteria; phylum Pseudomonadota; class Gammaproteobacteria; order Pseudomonadales; family Moraxellaceae; genus Acinetobacter. The sequence continues at coordinate 164,041 of NZ_JAFCUI010000004.1, read as the reverse complement.
TTTGAACAGGTTCATGATCAGGGAGCCAAGCTGCCCTTTGCTGACTAAGCCTAAAAGCCATCACCTGTTGATGGCTTTTTTATAAATGCCCTTTTGATAACTTTATATTTTTTCTCAAAATGATCTTTTATATTTGTTTCTAAATATTTCGAATTTACACAAAATAACTTAGATAAATTTCAATTATTTCAAAGACTTTTTATTTAAATACATCTGCAAATAAAACACATACTTACAATGTAAATTCCTCCTGTCCTGCATGTCCCCAAATGACATGGTTTTAGACCTCTGAAGTGAAAAAATACCGCTTCATTAAAAGAAAATTTGCTTAGCCACTGAAGGCCGAAACTGTATTTTCATCGTCTGATTTGTGGCTTGCGACACTCTACAAAAAGCAATGATTACTTGAATAAAGATAGAATTAAAAAAGGGACAGCTATGCATACTTTCAGCAAGACAGCCCAGTTACTGACTGTGGCTTTAGCGACTACTCTGGGATTCAGTTTTTCTGCACAGACTCAGGCTGCAGCGAGTGCAACACAAGTCATCGAAAAGAGCCGGTCTGACTATGCCAAGACCAAATATCCCATCCTGATGGTGCATGGCTGGCTAGGCTGGTCACGCATTGGCACCGATAGTATCGGGCTGGATTACTGGTATCAGATTCTGCCAGATATGGCACGTAATGGCTCAACCGTCTTTGCGGCACAATTGTCTCCAGCAAATACAACGGCGCATCGCGGTGAACAACTAGTTCATCAGGTTGAAGAGGTTGTGGCAATTACCGGCAAGAAAAAACTGAATTTGATTGGTCACTCTCATGGCGGACCAACAGTGCTGTATGTTGCAGCGACCCAGCCGCAGTATATCGCCTCTATTACTGGCGTTGCAGGAACCTACCATGGCTCCAAAGTGGCAGATGATATTCAGAACAATAGCCTGACGCGTACCGCCTTTAACATTTTAGGTGATTATATTATTGGTCCATTGATTGCACTGGGTCAGTTTAAGCCTGAACTGGAAATTGATTTTGATGCTTCCATGAAATCCCTGACCCAGACCGGCTCAAATACTTTTAATGCCACAGTGGCACAACAGGTAGTCAAAGATGGCGTGTTGGCGTCCACAGAAAACTGCAATAAAAATTTAAAACAGAAAGACAGTAAAGGTATTCATTATTATTCATGGACGGGTGTGGCCCAAGCCACCAATGCCCTGGATATTGATACGATCCTGATGCAGCTCGGCCCTTTATCTTATGGCAGTAAAGACAATGATGGCATGGTTTCACGTTGTAGTGCGTTCATGGGCAAGGTGATTCATGACCAGTACAAACTCAATCATACGGACCTGGCCAATATGATGTTTGGTCTGAAAGGCGTGTTTGCACCCGATCCGATCGCCCTCTATCGCCAGCATGCCAACCGACTCAAATTAGAAGGTTTATAACGCCAGGGTGCCTATATTTCAGCTGAAATATAGGCTTTTTTCTAGTTCTTTTCATTTGATCTATCAGTGACCGGGAAGCTGCAATGAAAAAAATAATCTATCACTTGAACCTTTTACTGCTGGTTTCCATCTTGACTGGCCCTGTGCAAGCCTCGGCATTACAGGAATATAAAAGCAATTTTGTCCTCTCGAGTTATGCCAAGACAAAATATCCGATGGTCTTTGTTCATGGTTTTGGTCTGGGTTTTAACCGGATTGGAACGGAGAGCATCGGTCTGGATTACTGGTATCAGATTCCCCAAGACCTGAGCCGGCATGGTGCACGGGTATTTTCTGCCGAATTGTCTGCTGTTGCGTCCAATGAACTCCGCGGTGAACAGCTCTTGATGCAAATTGATGAAGTACTGGCATTAACTGGTCAGAAGAAAGTCAATCTGATTGGGCATAGCCAAGGTGGCCCAACGATTCAATATATCGAGGGCGTTGCGCCACATAAAGCTGCCTCCTTAACCGCTATTGCGGGCGCTATGCAAGGCACACCAGTTTTTGTCAATGCCAGCCAGACACTCCTCCTTGCACCCTTTATCCATGCCATCGGTACAATTCTGGGACATAGCATGAATCTGGTTACAGCTAACCAGTATCCGGTCAGTATGATCGAAGCACTGGAAGCCATGAATCCAGAGGCGATTCAGGCTTTCAATATGAAATATGGCTCCTCTGCCATTCCCAAAGACTGTCAGTCTCAGGGCAGCAAACTCACGCCAAATCGAATTTACCACTATTCCTGGATGGGCAACCGGCAGGCAACCAATTCCTTGGATGTAATTGAGTCTACAGTCGTGACTTTAGGTAGCAGTTTCTTGAAAGGAGAAGCCAATGATGGTGCTCTGCCGTTGTGTAGCGGACGTTATGGCCAAATCATTCGTCAGGATTATGCCCACAATCATTTTGATGAAGTAAACCAGTTTTTTGGTATTTTGGGCCCTTTCGCGCAGGATCCGATCGCACTCTATCGCCAACATGCCAACCGGCTCAAGCTGCAAGGCTTATAAATCACTCATCTTTATGAATAGATCTAATGGATTAATCAACAAATTTTGGAAAACCTAGTTCCTGTCAACTCGGGGAACTCTAAAGAACCGGATGAGGATCATCCCGTTAAAACAACACAAGTGAGGAAAATATAATGAAATTCGGAATATTAATCACTGGCCTGCTGCTGGCGGGTACATGTCTCAGCACCCAGGCATCCACCCAGGCCAGTCAGGTCACAGCAAAAGCTAGTTCACAATATGCCAAGACCCAATATCCGATTGTCTTTGCACATGGTATGGCGGGTTTCATCCGGATCGGTACTGACCAGTTTGGACTGGATTACTGGTATCAGATTTTACCGGATCTGGCGCGTAATGGCGGTAATGTCTGGGCAACACGTGTCTCGCCTTTTAACTCATCGGAAATTCGGGGTGAGCAACTTTTAGAGCAGGTAAATGAAATTCTGGCCATTACCGGTGCAAAGAAAGTCAATCTGATCGGTCATTCCCATGGCGGCCCGACCATTCGTTATGTCGCAGGTGCAGGGAATGGAATAGTCGCTTCCCTGACTTCTGTCGGTGCTCCGCATAAGGGCTCCCCGGTTGGAGACCTGATCCTGCAAGCAGAAGGTACACCGATACAAGGGCCTTTAGTCGGTGGTATCAACCTGGTGTCTAAGGCCATCACCTGGGCACAAGGGTTGGATCCGAACAGTTTCCCGCATGATTCTCTGGCCGGTGGTAGCAGCCTGACCCTGGCAGGATCCGCTCAATTCAACCAGAAATATCCGCTCGGTATGCCAACCACCGCCTGCGGTGAAGGTAAGGAAAAAGACGGTGATATTCGTCATTATTCATTTACCGGTATAGGTCAAGTCACCAATCCGCTCGATCCTGATTCAGCCTTGACAGTTACAGCTCTACTCATTGATGGCGGCAAGGAAAATGATGGTCTGGTCTCCCGCTGTAGTGCCAAATTCGGTAAAACCATTCGGGATAACTACAACTGGAACCATCTGGATGAAGTGAACCAGTTCCTCGGATTAAAAAATATCTTTGCTCCAGACCCAGTCGATGTTTATCGCCAGCATGCCAACCGGCTCAAATTGCAAGGCCTGTAATTCAATCTCATCCCTGTCATCCCAATGCACAGGGATTTTCTAATTTTTAAACCGCCAAAATGGAACTTTATGAAAATTAGAACGCATTTTATAACCTTATGCTGCGTGTTATTTGCGGGCCAATATGTGCAGGCTTCCAATTTGCAGCAAGCAGAATCCAGATTTGTCGTGTCCAATTATGCAAAAACACAATACCCGATTGTATTTGCACATGGCATGGTCGGCTTTAATCGAATTGGTTTTGATGCCTTAGGCATGGATTATTGGTATCAAATTTTGCCAGATTTAGCCCGTAACGGTTCAACTGCCTTTGCCACCCGCATCTCACCTTTCAATTCCAGCGAAATCAGAGGTGAACAATATGTGGAGCAACTGAAAGAAGTCATGGCAATCACCGGCGCCAAAAAACTGAATTTAATTGGTCATAGTCATGATACGCATAGCGTGCGTTATGCAGCCGGGGTGATGCCGCAACATGTAGCCTCAGTGATGACTGTGGGCGGCGCCAATCAAGGGACGATTGTCGCCTCTGATGTTATGCGACTTGCCAATCAGACCGGAACATCTGAACTGCTCAATACCCTGATCAGCAGTTTTGGTAACGTCATCATGTGGGCACAAGGCTTAGACGGTCAAGCTTTCCCGCACAATGCCCTTGCAGCAGGACACAGCACGTCGATTGAAGGCACAGCCGAATTTAACCAACGCTTTAAACTCGGGCTTTCGCTGAGTCCATGTGGTGAGGGAAAATATAAAGACCAAGACATTGCGCTGTATTCAATGACGGGCAATCAACCCGTGACCAATCCCCTAGATGTCAGCGATGCCGCCATGAAAGCCTTGGATCTACTTTCTGCGAGCAAGGCTGGCGCAAATGATGGAATTGTGTCGGTATGTAGTGCCAAATTTGGTAAAACGATTCGTGATGATTACCCGTGGAATCATCTGGATGAAATCAACTTGTTGTTTGGCATTAAAGGTACCTTTGCGCCTGATCCAGTTGCTGCCTATCGTCAGCATGCCAACCGTTTAAAACTGCAAGGTTTATAAAACCACCCAAGCCTCTATTCATCCAGAGGCTTTTCTATCTTATTTTTCGCTAATTTTTTTCTTAAAATTTACTTGTTAATCATGATCAAACTGCATATAAAATATTCATCAAATATAAAAAAATAAGTGTGAAATAAAATAAATGCAGATACGTTCTATAGAAATCAAAAACAAATTTAAAAGAACCTGCCCCTGCTGCAAACGAAAAGTCATTAATCCTTTTCAATTTAAAAAATATGAGCCTTATTATTGCCCCTCTTGTCATCGACATATTATCGCAAATGTATGGATCAGTATTTTACTGGTTATCACACAATGTTTTATTTGCATTCAACTTTTTAATGCAGGAGTCCAGTCTTGGGGATATTTTGTATTATTCCTGATGTTTATTCATAAAATTTTCTTGGATATTTTAGATGCTATGATCTTGCCTTTGCAGGAACATTTCGAATAAATCTACATAAAAATTAGGCATAAAAAATGCGCCCAAAGGCGCATTTTTTCACTCGTATAAAACTTAAAATTAAGCTTTAGTTTTACGAGCTGGTAATTTTTCACGAATACGTGCAGCTTTACCAGACAATTCACGTAGGTAGTAAAGTTTAGCACGACGAACGTCACCACGACGTTTCACTTCGATACCAGCAACGATTGGAGAGTGAGTTTGGAATACACGCTCAACGCCAACACCGCTAGAAATTTTACGTACTGTGAACGCAGAGTTCAAACCACGGTTTTTCTTAGCAATTACAACGCCTTCGAACGCCTGTAAACGCTCACGGTCGCCTTCTTTTACTTTAACTTGAACAATAACTGTATCACCTGGTGCAAAAGCAGGGATGTTTTGTTTCAATTGTGCGTTTTCAATTACTTGAACTAAAGGATGCTTACCGCTCATGGGGTATCTCCAATATATGCGAGTCAGAAGAGGTCTGATCATCGCTGGGTATAGAGGCTAAAGCGCATAGACCCGATTATCTTTCCCTTTATGGTTGACCATCTCAACCATAAAGAGCCTATTAAAGAATACTTAAATGATTTTAAGTACTTGCTTGAAGATAGAAATGATTACTCATTAATATCTTACAAATCTTTTAGCCATTTTTTCTGCTGCTTGGTCAGTTCGACTTTTTCCACCAACTCTGGGCGGCGTTCAAGTGTACGCTGATATCGCTGCAAAAACCGCCATTTTTCAATATTGGCATGATGCCCGGACTTTAACACCTCAGGCACATCCAAACCTTCAAAATGATCTGGCTTGGTATATTGTGGGCAGTCTAGAAGACCATCCACAAATGAGTCTTGCACGTGTGACTGTTCATCAGACATGGCACCCGGAATTCTCCGGATAATACTGTCCAATAAAACCATCGCAGGCAGTTCACCACCCGACAAGACGTAATCTCCAATTGACCATTCCTGATCAACATATTGCTGGATCAAACGTTCATCGACGCCTTCATAACGTCCGCACAGTACAATGATTCCATCATATTTGACAAAATCCTGTACCGCAGTTTCGCTTAAGGTCTTTCCTTGCGGTGACATATACACCACAGGAACCTGAACTGCACCCGCTTGCGTTGCAAGCTCTTTGGCATGCTGGATTGCTTTTGCCAGAGGCTCAGCCATCATCACCATACCCGGACCACCACCGAATGGACGTTCATCCACCCGTTTATAGTTGCCCGTCGCATAATCGCGAGGATTGATACAATGAATTTGCATCAACTCACGTTTTGCTGCGCGCCCGCTAATCCCATAGGCTGTAATCGCTTCAAACATTTCAGGAAAAAGCGTAATGACTGCAAAAAACATCGCAGACTCCCGTATTTCCGAAAAATTCTTAGTAGTCTACGCCCCAATTGACGTAGATACGACCAGCTTCAAGATCAACGCGTTGCACCACATCTTTATGCCATGGGATCATTCGCTCTTCGCCATCGATGCTGTCGGCAGTTGCGCGAACCACCATCACATCGTTAGCACCTGTCTCAAACAGCTCAAAAATTTGACCGAGATTGACTTCTTGCTCTTCATCGTCCAGACCTAACACAGTTAGACCTTTTAAATCAGACCAATAGTACTCATCTACGCCTGCTTGAGGCAGTTGCGATTTAGAGATCCAGACATTGGAGCCAACCAGTTCGTCTGCGCCAGTGCGATCACTCACACCTTTCAGCGAAACAACCAGTCCTTTACCATGTGGTTTCCAACGTTTTACATCGACAATTTGCCAACCTGCTTTGGTCTCAATGTACCAAGGCAGATAGTCAAATATGTTGCTCATAGGTTCTGTATTGGAATAGACCCAGAGCCACCCATTTAATCCATATGCTGAACGCAACTGTCCAATCTGAATACGATCTTCGGGAACATTCTGTGTTGGTGTCATGGGCAAGCTACTACCTAATTTATAGAAAAATTATGCAGCAACTGCAGCTTTTTTAGCTTGAGCAGCTAAAGAAGCAACACGATCAGAAGGTTGAGCACCTTGAGAAACCCAGTGAGCAAAACGTTCAGCATCTAAACGAAGTTTCTCTGCTTTACCTTGAGCTGTAGGGTTGAAGAAACCGATACGTTCGATGAAACGACCGTCACGTGCATTACGGCTATCAGTCACAATGATTTGATAGAACGGACGTTTTTTAGCACCACCGCGTGCAAGACGAATAACAACCATGATAGAACCTTATAGTTTTTACGGATTATCCTTGTACCGACCATCGATACAGCTCAAACCCCTTTCATAGAGGGCAGTATTTTACTTGAACTTTGCCCTGAATGAAAGATTAAAAGTGGGTTGGCTACAATTTTGAATTTAGCGACCGTCCCAGTTTGAATTTACTGCTAAAGCACTACCACAGGCACTGGCAGTTGCTGTTACTTTTGACCAGTAACGTTGACCAGTATCATCCAAACAACTTACCCCATCATTCTTCTGACTTCCTGTGGGTGAAGGTACAGCACTTAGCACCCAGCTTGTTGCTGCTGTATTAAAACTTAAATTAAGTGTATACAAACCATTTTGAGATAAAGGAGTAGCTGAAGGAAAGCCTAACTTAGTTAAATCAATCGCAGTTGTTGCATTAATCTTATAGTTAAAATTAGTTGACTTGTATTGTTGCAATCTACTTGCTATGTCAATTAACTCGGCCTGTACCTCTGTACGCTTTGTCTTTCTTACATGCTCCTGATAAGAAGGAAGAGCTACTGCTGCAAGAATAGCAATAACCGCTACCACTAACATCAGTTCAATAAGAGTAAATCCTAACCGGTTTCTTACCATGTACTCACCCCTCCTGTGCCACACCCTGTATAAGATACATTTGCTCTAGTCTGATTTTTACACTGGATTCCTGTACTCGTCATAAGAAAGGTAAAATTATTCGGATCTTGGCTTTCTGCTTTAATAGCCCATCTTTGTCCGAGCGCATTAGTATTGGTTAAAAGTTTGGCACTCTCCGTTCCATCTCGAATTGAAATAATATATTTGACAGCAGTTCCAGTACTATTTAAAGGTAGGTTTAGCTGCGCGTTAGTTGTGCTATAACCAATTAAATTTCCACTATTATCTTTATACAAATAGCTAGGATCAAAACCTAAATAGCTGAAATTTTTACCTTTATGACGCTCCAACTGCTCTGCTAGCTTTTGTATTTCCTGCTGGGCCTGACCAGCGATTGCCTTTCGGGTATGAGTCTGATAGCTCGGGATTGCAATCGTGGCAAGAATAGCCACAATTGCAACCACCACCATTAATTCAATTAATGTAAATCCTTGTTGCGGCATACGCATAGTCCAATGATTATTGTGCATATTTTTCATACCAACGATTTGGAATAAAACGTAAGGAACCGCCTGTTTCCAGGAACTTTCCATTTGCTCCACATGCCGCACCTTTACATGGACTACAGTTAGGTCCTGAGCAAACATCATTTGGATCAGGTACCACCAGACTCCGTTTATTTGGATCATTATCTGTACTGCCCACATTTGGACTTACAATCCCTGATCCTAAATTATAAGTGTAATTCGCATCCTGCTTACATACACCTGTTGGCAAACATAAACGCTGTGTAAAACTATGCCCTTTTACCCCAGCACCACAACTTGAAGTAGTACCATTATTAGATGCGTCATATTGAGTAACATATAGACTACCCTCTAAAGCAATTGGAGTAGTTAGACCTTTAATAATGTTTGCTGCAGCTTCACTACCATCAAACTTTTTATTAAACACATAATACCAGCCTCCCCACCCACTAGTTTTATTTACTGTAGTTGAAGACGTAGCGTTATTGACATATCTCAGCTGGGTAGGGGCTGGACTGGTAGCGGAGCTACTAGCCAATGTTCTTGCTTCCATATTTGAAGTTGGATAACGTCCTTCAGCAGTACTTGGATAAGCATCATAATCATAGATCGCATAGGCAGCATCGTATTGTAAACCTAGAGGATCTTTCTTCTGTGCCGAATCTACTGTACCTACCAATGGCGAACTCTGATTACCAGACACAAAGGTAGCGACTACAATATTTCCGCCATAAATAGCATTACTACCTGCGCTATAGTGAGCCGTGAAGGCTGGCATCGTATAAAAACGCGGACTAGTACCATTATTTTGATGCAGATTTAAAATCCTGTTAGCTTGTGCAGTAAATGTCGTCGCACCATCATTCTTGAAATCCACCCTAAACGCTTGTCCCGCAAGATCACCAAAATATAAATGGTCAATCACCCCATCATTATTACGGTCTACAGTACGAATCTGACTTACAACACTATATTTTAAGTGATCATTAGTACTAGAGTCTGCATTCCATAATAGATCCCCGGTATCAGCATCAAACATATACACTCCTGCACCAATTTCTTTATTGGTTGAAGTGGCATTTTCCTGTTTGTAATTGTAGATTTCATATCCAGCATAACCCGTACGGATACCATTGACCTTCAAACCATCTCCATCAACTCCACCCGCATCGTACCCTCCTCCGACAATCATGACGAGTTTACGTTTGCCTTGCCAGTTAATATAGCCAAGGCTTGGTTTAGACCAGCTCTGGCCCATTTTACTTAATGCACTAAAAGACTTACCGGCAGGATTTTTTTGCGAATATACTTTGCCTGCGCTTGGATCAATATGGAATTTAATTTTTGGACTATTAATATCGGTTAGATCTAGGGCGTAATAACTACGTCCACCCATTCTCATTCCGCCATATACCCACTGCTTACCGCTCAGGTCCTCAGTTTTACCATCCAAGTCAGTACGAGAAGTTCCTTTTACAGTTAGAGTCCCATCACTTTTACTGACATAGATTGTGTGAGCAGTCCATTCGCCATCCATACCATAATAAAGAGCATCTTTCCCTCCCGCCAGATTTCCTCCTTCATTTTTGAAAGTTTCTGACTGACCTTCAATAATTTCTTTAGGAACAAAAGAAAATTTTTCTACCCCAGTCTCTGCATTTACAATATGGATCAAACCTTGAGTTGTCCCGAATAGCACATAATCTTCACGATTTGTACTACCAATACTGATTTTACCTGTATTGTTGTCTTTCTCAGCTACTGCCTTACCCTGCTGAGTAATCAGGATAGGTTTAGAATGCAGAATGCTTCCCATTTGTCTTACTGTAGCCGAATAGGTAGAAAGATCGAGATCAGTTGTAGAAATATCACTTGGAATATTGAAACCGAGCAAGCTCATTAAAGCTCTTGAATAAGTACCATCTGTTTTAGTCTTCGCATTAGTTGTATAAGTATGATCAATTTTGACTAGATCTAAATTACGAGAAACTTGCTCAGCTACAGGTTTAGTTCCATCATAACTATAGTCAGTTAAGAGAGTTCTCGCAGTTACTGAATTACCCGTTGTATTAGTACCAAGCCCTAAAGGAAGCTGACTTAAAGCTCCGCCTTTTTTAAATATTGGTGCATTTTCTGGATAACTCATCCCAGCTTTGGCCCAGATATCAGCTAAATCTTGCAATTTACTTTTTTTCACCACCACAGTTAAATCGCTAGGCGTTTTACTTGCATAAACTCCATTATTCACTACGTGGAACTTTTTCAAATTACCAAACCAGATTTGCTGACGCTCTACTGGATTTACTTTTGGCTCAAACTGTGGGAAGTAAGAATAAGGCTGTACAATTGCAGGGTTCAAATCATCTAATGGAATCGTTGATGACCCGGTACTCATAGATGGAATATCTTTATTCAATTCCTCAACGAACTTATTAATACTGTCTGAAATATCTTTAGAGTTAGAACCAGCTTTCCAGCCACCGCCACCCAGTACCCCCCAATCTTTTGCATCTTGTACGTCTGGGTTACTATCCCCATTGAAATCGCTACCAAACCCTACAACAGCAGTTTTAATTTTTAAACCGACAGGATTTTTTGCAGGATCTAGTAACGCTTGTGCATATCTACCGACACATGCCCAACCATTGTTACTGCTACCATATGGACCACGGTTACCTAAAGGGCTTAGACTACAATCAAATTGGGCTGACTGACTTCCTAATGTTGTATTCATAGCATTATATATATTAGTAGAATTCCCTCCAGGTGATGGTTCTCCATCTGTTAAAAAGTAAATTCCTTGTCCACTACACTCACGTTTTTCTGGATTATTAACTTGACCACTAATGGATTGAGGTGCCAAATAAGTTCGAGTTTTAGTTGTATCTTTAGCATCTACAACAGATAAATTAAATCCACTATAAGTATTATTATTTAAGGTAGGTTGCCCCATTAAATATGCAGCAGCTTCAGCATATGCATATGGTGTTGGTGTTCCTCCACTAGCTTTCAAATCTTTGATTGTAGAAAGGAGTAAATCTCGCTGTGTAATATTTTTTGTCACCCAAGTTTGTTTTTCAACTGTTCTTGTTTTGGTCACATTTTCATAAACTGGAACTTCAGTTGTTCCAGTTTGGTCTTTTTCGTAAAAAATTTTACAATTATCACCTTGGGTACAGGATTTGAATGGAAGCTTATCATTAAAATTAGTTGGCATGTCTTTTGAAGGAGCAGACCATGAACTACAAGCATACGGAGAAGTAGAATCCCAAGCATTCTTACAAGCTTGATAATAGGTTACAGGAACATCTCTTGTACAAGTAAAAATTAGGTAACATCTATAGGATTCTTTTTCTGTAACTGTATAACTAGCCCACCTTTCTTTATCAAAAGTATAGTTTTTTGTTGTTGTACCAACTTGAACCTTATCTATATATTCTTCTTCAACTAAAGTTGTCTCCAATACTTGGTAAGTACTTATAACTTCACTTAAAGGTCTTGCAGGTACTCGGATATAACCATTATCTCCAGCAAAGGTAGAAAGGCCTAGAACGATTTTATCACTCACCCGAGGTACAGTAGGGGTGCCCTGTAAAATTTCTCTTAACCCATCTTTTAACCGGGTTAAACGGTCATAGCATCGGTAACTACCATTAGGCTGTTTTTCACAACCCGTTTGAGGATCCTTGACTTTAGAACTAGCTGCACTAGCAGAAACTGCACAATAGTAACGTGAGTATAAAGGAGTCGTTGTTGTATCCTCTACTACATTATTTCTTGAGCCCACACATACACCATAATCATCCTGAATACTCATGGACGTATTACTGTATCCTACCCCATATCCCATACTGCCTGATAAATCGAGCATCAACATTAATGTAGTACTGCCTACACTATCTTCAGGCACCTTATAAATTTCAATATCACTTGCATAACTCATAGGGAGCGCAGCACATAATAAAGCAGTTAATACTGTAGAGATTCCCGCTACTTTAAATTTAGAGACAATCGTTTTTCGGAAAAATGGTGTCATATTCACTTGTTTTTTTATATATTTCATCATTAGCATTCCTTTACGATGTTCCTTTTACAGGTCTTAGGGTGTATTGCATTTCCTGATCGCTATAAGGCACATTATGATCCTTTAAACACTCTGCTACCGTCTTATTGGCGGCCAAAGAATCATAAAAACTTGTGTAATTGGATAAGCAGTTTTGGATATCTGTTGCAGAGCTTTCACTTAAATTTGGAATAATAGAAATAACGTTGACTGCCACTTTCTGGATCTGTTGAGTTTTTGATAGCTGGGCATCATCTCCTTCCAATAAATGTTCCCAATCCAGACCAGAACTATCCGCTCGAATGCCCACTCGCGTCATTACTGCTGAACGGCCACTAATGAAGTCTGATTTACGAGAAATTTTGCAAAAGCCGATATTTCCCAGTTGAGAATTTTTAATTTGACTACCTTCCCAATAGACAGCACTTGCATTCCGACTCCCCTCCAGAGTATTCGCATCCCCCCCACGAATACAGAATACAAGTTCTTTATCCTTATTTTCCGGTCTTAATACATAAGCCAGCATTCCATCCCCAATCCTCATATTGGTTAGCGCAAAATCATCAGAAGTCTGATTTTCCAAGCTAAAAAATATGGCATCAGAGGCTTGCTGAAGCAGGGCCTGTGCCTGCGTATTCGTAGCAATATTTAAGGAGGTTAAGCTTCCTCTGATTGCCCAGGTTCCCACTAAAGTTAATAGGATGAGCATAACCAGAACTACAATTAAAGTAGCTCCTCGCTGTATAGATAAAGCTTTCATTGAGGATTCTCCTGAATACCAAATCCATTTCTCAGTGCTACTGTTTGGGTAACTACTTGCCTCATATACAAATTATTTTTATTGTCAGCAATTAAAGGCTTATTAATATCAAAAATTTGATAGTTTTTATTTGGGTCAACAGCACTATTATTCCCCACACTATCTGGTGAACGCACCAGCATCCCTAATTGAAGAGATACAATCTGAGGTTTAGTTGCCAAAGCTAAATAATTAGGAATACTAATGTAGCCAAAACGATCCAGTACCCCATCCTGGCCTGCAACTGCTGGTGATTTGGTAGCATCAACAGTGTCACTGGCGACACCTAATAAAATGTGTAAATGGTCGACTCGAGGAATAATGACCTCACCGTTCCCATTTAAGTTATCAAGTTTAAGATCATTATCACCAGAATAGCTGGTAGCTTTACAGGCTAATGCTAAAGCAGCATTTGGATCATTATTTACCTTGCTATCTGCTCTTAAAAAATAACGTTCGACTACATATACATTTCTAGCAATTTCAGTACCTTCACAGTCATATTTATTATTAATAGTATTGCGATACTGGATCACCAGTTGATCGCTTTTTAATCCCTGTAAATTTGAAGGTCCGATATTTCCTGCTGTCATGAGGTTATTACTCGCATCAGCTCCAGTGATCTTAAACGTTGAATTGGTACTAAGATTAGCCCTATCTAAGACAATCCCCCCATGTAATATCGAGGGATCCATAATCGGTTTACCTGAGTTTAAATTCGCTAGACGTATATTGCGCAACATATATTCCAGGCCAAAACTGGCACTATTCTGCAAATTAGCTGCGCCTTGTTGTATAGCCATATTTTTTTGAGCGGTAATATAAAGTTGTATAGCTGCGGCTGTAATAAGTAATCCCAGCACAAGGGAAATCATAAGTTCGATAAGTGTAAAGCCAGATTGTGGTTTCATCCTTAATATGCCTCCATTACTAGGCATTGTGCGCCAGCTTTATATACTCCATTAGCCATACATGTAGAAATATCATCTTTTGTAATGGCTGTTTTTCCCCATGCAATATAAATACAGGTGCGACTGCTTCCTTCACACTGCTTCATCACAATCGTCTGCCCCAAACTTTCTGCCTTGCTTAAAATCTGTGTCGCATCATATTTGGCTATTTTTTGGCCATCACATGCAGGTACATAGGTAGAGCTACTTCCTAAACAGCCTGTTTCTGACTGTTTGGTGTTGATAGCAGTTACATAATGATTTAAAGCTAAACGATTAATGCGCATACGATCGGTCAAATCGCGAGCCACTGTCATGGCCATTGTTCGGTCAGTTGCTTCCGTCATCGCCTGAAGTGCACGGAGCTGCAATACCGAGAAACCGACTACTCCTACAGCTAAAATAAAAAGTGCTACCAATACTTCCATTAGTCCAACGCCATATTGTGATTTGATCATCAACATGCCCCTGCTTTATTTTCAATTTTTTCAATTACACCTGTTCTAGAAATACTGATTTCTTTTGAGGCAGCCAATTTCGTACTGCATACTGTAAAAACGAGTGGAACCACTTGATCAATTTTCTTAGGATTAGTAGTGTTATTTTCAGGTAGAAGTGGATTAAAGCTAGGATTATCAATTTGCTTGTTTCTTTTAGTGACTAAACCTATGGGCTGGAATACCACATCTGTCGTATCACTGGTAAGCCTTATATCACTATATTTAGAAGTCCAATGAAAAGTAGTTGCATCATTAGTGCCATTGTTAAATTTTATGGTTACCTGTTTACGCAGGGCGGCAGATTGAGCACGAGCTTGACCAAATAAATATGCAAGTTCTTTAGCAGTATTATTTAACTGTTGTTTTTTTATAGCATTTCCAAACGAAGGAGCAGCTATTCCTGCAATAATCGCCAATACCGCAATCGTCACCATCAGTTCAATTAAGGTAAATCCCTGGATTTTACGCATATTCCCCCTCCCCTAGGCCTTAGACTGACCCATGTAAACTATTACTTATTAAAATTACAATAACTACACACAACAGATAAAAGGTATAAAAAAACAGATAATTGCCAAAAAGCACTTATCTGTCAATTCATAAAAAACTCAGAATGTTAAATGCTTAACACTTTAGGCCTGAGTTACCGGAATACGTAACTCTTTAGGTAAACTAAAGGTAATATTTTCTTCTCGGCCATCCAACTCTTTGGGCGCTTGTGCACCCCAATCCTGCAAACGCTGAATCACCTGTTTGATCAGAATTTCCGGTGCAGAGGCGCCTGCTGTTACCCCAATCTGGGCATTTTCTGCAAACCACTCCTGTTTGAGTTGATCAGCATTATCCACCAGATAAGCAGCTTTCCCCATACGTTCAGCCAGTTCACGCAAACGGTTTGAATTAGAGGAATTGGGTGAACCCACAACAAGTACCACATCACAACGTTCTGCCAAGTCACGCACTGCATCCTGACGGTTCTGTGTAGCATAACAAATATCGTCTTTACGTGGACCTTGAATTAGCGGGAATTTTTGACGCAAGGCATCAATCACTTTCGCCGTATCGTCAATCGATAAGGTCGTTTGCGTGACAAAAGCGACTTTTTCAGGGTGATGCACGCTTAAGGCAGCGACATCTTCTTCATCTTCAACCAGATAAATCTCACCACCATTTTTCTTGTCATATTGCCCCATGGTGCCTTCAACTTCTGGATGGCCTTCATGACCAATCAGAATGGCCTCTACACCTTCACGGGCATATTTAGTCACTTCGATATGCACCTTGGTCACCAAGGGACAAGTCGCATCGAAGACTTTTAAACCACGACGCTCAGCTTCAAGCTGTACCGCTTTCGAAACCCCATGTGCGCTAAAAATCACAATATTGTTATCAGGGACTTCATCGAGTTCATCAACAAAAATTGCACCGCGCTGGCGTAAGTCATCTACGACAAATTTGTTGTGCACCACTTCATGACGCACATAAATCGGTGGGTTAAAGCATTCTAGGGCACGGTTCACGATCGCAATGGCACGATCTACACCAGCACAAAAACCACGTGGGTTGGCTAAAACAATTTCCATAGAATCCTCAATACTCACACCATTTTTAGCGGTTCAATTGAAATAAATGTAAACAATCGACTGACAACTATTTAGTTTAAAGCCGCTCTACTCTAAAATAGAGAAGATATTTTATCATATCAGGAAAAATATCATGTCGGGTCTCTTGTTTGTCGTTTCTGCAGCGTCTGGAACAGGCAAAACATCCCTTGTTAAAGCCCTACTTGAGCGTGTCAACAATCTTCACGTTTCTGTGTCACACACTACACGCGGTCAACGACCTGGCGAACTCGATGGCGTACACTATCATTTCTCAAATAAAGAAGATTTTTTAAATCTGGTCAATGAAGGCGGTTTTATCGAATACGCCGAAGTATTTGGTAATTACTACGGTACCGCGCAAGCCACAGTCAAAGAACAACTGGCCAAAGGTCATGATGTGCTACTGGAAATTGACTGGCAAGGTGCGCAACAGGTTCGTCGACTTTTTCCTGAATCTAAACAAATTTTTATCTTACCACCAAGCCAGTTCGACTTGCGTGAACGCCTGTCTAACCGTGGTACTGATGCGGTGGATGTGATTGAACATCGTCTAAGCTGCGCGGTAGAAGATATGCAGCAATATAGCAACTTTGACTATATCATTATTAATGACGACTTTAATAAGGCACTGCATGACCTGGAAGCGGTGATTATCGCCAATCGTCTGGTGCTTAGCCAGCAAGCCAACCGTCATGAAAAACTGATCCAAAAACTGATTACGCCAACTGAGCAGTGATTAAAACTTGAGTCTATAGACAAAGCCTTTTATACTGTGCAGTCTGTTAAAATTTATTATTCAAACGAGAATTCTTATGGCACGCGTCACCGTTGAAGATTGTTTAGACCATGTAGACAACCGCTTTGAGCTTGTACTAGTGGCAAGCAAGCGCGCGCGTCAATTGGCACGTCAAGGTATTGAACCAACTGTAGAATGGGACAATGACAAACCGACTGTTGTTGCTTTACGTGAAATCGCTTCAGGTCATGTATCAAAAGACATTTTGAAACAACGTGATCAAGACTATCAAACATCAAGCTTGGATCTTGCACTTTCTGCAAATAATCTAAACTTAGACGGTTTTTCTTTCCAATAAGAGATCGTCACTCAAAAAGCCTAGTTCTAAACTAGGCTTTTTTTGTTATGTGACTTTTATATTTATGCCAGAACGGTTATAACATAAGGGTTAGCTATCAAGTTTGTATTGGTTTTCTGCTCTGTAGCAGCAAAAAACCATCAAGCCAAGAAATTCACATTTCTAGAATGCTTTCACGTTTTATTTGTAAAAAATTCAGTTGAAAAGGTGTTTTATGCCAGGCCCACAGGTCAGTCAAGCCAAGCAGCAGTTAGAGATCATTATCGATGCGTATTTAAGTGAAAGCGATGTCGAACGTGTGCTTGCGGCCTGTGATTATGCAGATATGGCGCATGACGGGATTGTGCGTAAAAGTGGTGAACCCTATATTCTGCATCCGATTGCGGTCAGCTGTATCTTGGCGCATATGCGTTTGGACACTGAAACTTTAATGGCTGCCCTGCTGCATGATGTGATTGAAGATACTGAGTTCAACAAAGACGATATTAGCAAGATTTTTGGTTTTACCGTCGCTGAACTGGTCGATGGTGTCACCAAACTGAGTCATTCCAGCGATAAAGAATATAATAAAGCGGCTTCTTTCCGGAAAATCCTGCAAGCGACTCTACAAGATCCACGTGTCATTATCGTGAAACTGGCCGACCGTTATCACAACATGACCACTTTGGACGCACTGCGTCCCGACAAACGCGCGCGTATTGCCCGCGAAACCTTTGAAATTTTTGTTCCAATGGCACGTATTGTCGGTATGAACGAAATGGCCGATAACCTGGAACATCTTTGTTATCAGAATCTAGATCTGGATATGTATAACGATGTGCAGGCTGCCCTGCTGGAAACCAAGCCAAAACGCTGTGAATATCAGGCCAAATGGGAAAAGAACCTAACTGAACTGCTGCAACAGAATGCCATTCAAGGCCGGATTAAGAAGAAAAATAACAATATTGAGCTACTGCGCCACTTCGTTAAAAATGACATCGATCTACAAGAATTGACTCACAGCCATGCTTTTGAAATTATTTTACAGAGCATCGCGGACTGTGACCGACTGGCAGAAATTCTGACCCAAAGTTTTAAAATCCAGAGTTATGAAGATCATATCCGCCGCCCATTACCGGGAGGCAACCAGTCCTTAATGATGCGTTTGAAAGGCGAAAAGACGACCCTATCGCTTACCATTCAAACAGAACTCATGCGTAAAGCGGCACGTTTTGGTGTCGTGCTCGGTGAAAGTGCTCCTCAGGCCTGCCGCTCTGCGATTCAGGCCTCAATGCAGAATCTGAATGTACTGGTCGATGGTGAATGTGCCAAAACCACTTTCAGTGAACTACTGGACTATTTACATCAGGAAAAAATCTGGGTCTATACCCCACACGGTCATTTACATGAATTGCCGCAAGGCGCCACGGCGGTTGACTTTGCTTATGCCGCAAGTTTATTCCTAGGCAACCATGCCGTTGGTGCAAAAATTAACAATGAAACTAAGCCGCTTTCAACGCCTTTAGTGAGTGGTCAGGTAGTCGAAATTATTACCGATGTCCTCGCCACCCCGAATCCGGATTGGCTCAGTTTTATTAATACCCAGAAAGCCCGTCGTGCTATTCAGAATATTCTGCGCGATCAAGATCCAGATGAGCAACGTCTGGTCGGACAACAGGCACTCAATCGTGCACTGAAACTGTTCCATCGTTCCATTCGTGATCTGACCGAAGCAGACTGGAAGAACCTTTTGGAATGGCGCCATGTTTCCAGCAAGGAACAGCTGTTTGAACAGATTGCAGTCGGTGATTTATTACCGCAACTGGTGGCCAACCATTTATTTGCCCAAGATCAACATCAGAATATTGCCAGCTCAGACCGTCTGATTCAGGGAACGGAAGGTGTCGATGTCAAATATGCACATTGCTGTAATCCTGTGCTGGGTGATCCGATTCAGGGTCATTTGACCCGTCGCGGTTTAATTGTGCATCGTGCACGCTGTCACAACCTGCTGCATGAACAGCATCAGCATCCAGAAAATATCATGCTGTTACAGTGGACCTCGGATGATCTGGAAGATATCAGCTTTACTGCCTATCTTAGCATTGACCTGGATATGAATGACGAGCAGATTTCCGACCTGATTTACCAATGCCGTAAAGCGCATTCCGGGGTAGAAATGGTACGTACTCAGGATGACAAAACCTATGTCAATATCGTGGTGCATAACCGTAAACAGATTGCACAGATTATCCGGGATTTACGCATGTATTTCGGTTTCCCACGAATTATCCGTCTAGCTCAGCCCGTCGTTTTCAGTGAAGCTTCTAAAGCGAGTTGATCATTTAAAACGATAGTGCTTCTATCGGCCGAATTGATCGAATATGATGTATGTCGATGATAAAAGGAGAAATTAATGTCCCGCCAAGTAATCCATACTGAAAATGCCCCTGCTGCGATTGGCACTTATTCGCAAGCCATTTTAGTGGGTGATACCTTATATCTATCAGGTCAGATTGGCCTGGATCCTTATAGTATGGAGCTGGTTGAAGGCATTGAAGCTCAAATTCGCCGGGTGTTTGATAATTTAAAAGCAGTCTGCGAAGCTGCTGGTGGTTCTTTGGCAGATATCGCCAAACTGAATATTTTTCTGACCGATTTATCTCATTTTCAACTTGTGAACCAGATTATGGGCGAGTATTTTGCCCAGCCTTATCCAGCACGTGCCGCTTTAGGTGTCGCAAGCCTGCCTAAAGATGCCTTGGTTGAGATGGATGGTATTGTCATCATTAATCAATAAGTTATAAAAATCACTCAATCCCCGCCCTGCAATATCTCATTCTAAATCATGAATCGCTTTTGTGTGGAAATCCGAGCAGTACTCGGATTTCCGCTCAGATGATGCTTTTTTATCTAAATCATCAATCATGATAAAAGCTATTTCAAATGATTTTTATTGACAAACGATAACAATTATCAATAATATTACTTATCTTATTTAATCACTGTGGTTGTGTCCTATGTACGTTTGTCTATGCCGTGGCATTACAGATCAAGACATTAAAGATGCTATTGCAAATGGCGCTGAAAGTTATCGTGATGTCCGCGATATGTTGGACTTGGGAACTTGCTGTGGCCGCTGTGCACCAGAAGCTCGTATGATCATCAGTGATGAAGTTTCACAAATTGCAGCACGACTGGCCGTTGCAGCATAAATTAAAAATATTTCTCCTTATAAGCATAATGAAAAACAATGATCTTCGATCATTACTCCTCCCCCGCCTTTGACTCTGGCGGGTTTTTATTGCCACTCATCTGAGTCTGGATCGATTCGATGTCGATTTTCATTTGCTGTTCCATAAATTACTCGCCATTTGCCCCTGACTTGCTTTACTATCAGGATTAGAGCGCTTTCTTAGAAAGATAAAACAGGTCCAAATGGAGTTATGCGATGAAAGGCAATCGTGATGTGATTAATCAGCTCAATCAGGTGTTGTATCACCACTTAACTGCCATTAACCAGTATTTCCTGCATTCGCGCATGTTTAATGACTGGGGCATTGAGAAACTGGGCTCGGCAGAATATAAAGAATCCATTGTTCAGATGAAACATGCCGATAAAATTATTGAACGTATTTTATTTTTGGAAGGTCTGCCGAATTTACAGAATCTGGGCAAACTGTATATTGGTCAGCATACTCAAGAAGTGCTGCATTGTGATGTGCGCAAAGTTAAAGAAAATATTGAAGCCATCCAGAAAGCTGTGGCATTAGCTGAAACTCAAATGGATTATGTGACGCGTGATCTGGTTCAGGAAATTCTAGAGAAAGAAGAAAATTATCTGGATTGGACAACGACACAAATTGATCTGATCGAAAGCATTGGCATTGAAAACTATATTCAAAGTCAGCTCTAAACTCAAAATTAAGACAAGAAAAAGCCAGCATCTACTGGCTTTTTTGTATTTAGCGAGGTACATCCTGCGTTAATTCTTCATAACTCATTTCAGTTTTCTGAATGGTCTTTAAGCGTTGCAGCTGGTGCTTGGCTTCCGCCTCATATCCATTAAAAGCTAAAAGTTTGGCATATTTGATCAGGTTATATTTAGTCGGATAACTCAAGACCATTTGTTCACCTTCCTGAATCTGTTCAGCAGACGCTTTGCTATAAGGATTCAGACGAATCCAGGCAATACGATGATTAAACTCAGTCAGTAGATAAATTGGTTTTTCATTGGTGATTTTTTCCGCCTGTTTCTCATAACGAATACTTTGCCCGAGTTTTGGTACTGCAACATCATAATCGCGATAAATCACAATTAATAGAAGTAACCCAACAGCAAAAATGAATTTCATACCAATTGATGGCATAACCACTTTTTTAGTTTTTGGACTTTGTGCCAGAACCGTACCCAGAATAAAACCTACTGGCAACAGGAAATAGGCATAATGCTGTGGAAACTCAAACATGGCATGCGTCACAAAAGCCCCGATCATCAAGATTCCAATGACAGATTCTGGCGTATTCACCCAGCGCTGTAACTGAAAGCCTAAATAACCAAAATATGCCAAGAAAGGCAGACCGATGATCAGTCCATTCCAGATCAGGAAATCAATAATAAAATTATGTGCACTACGGATCCACACCGGGCCTTGTACAGTATCGCTAACTGAAACGAACGCTGCGCTAGTTTGATACCAACCATAGCCAAACCAAGGTTGTGCCTGAATCGCTGCCAGCATTTGCTGCCAGATCGCAATACGCGACATATCTCCGGTAGCACGAGATACCACATCCCTGCTTTGTACGACGTCCGTATCCATTACTTGTGCAGCGAGCTGACTGAGTAATGGAAAAGCCACAATACAGGAAATAAAAAAAATGAACCACGCTGTGCTGTAATACCATTTCAGGCGGATAATGCCTTTATATTGGTAGAACGCCAGATATAGCATAATCGCGATTGCAGCAACCCAAGCAGTACGTGACTGACTTAAAGCCGCTCCCATAACAATCACTGCAGCGCAGGCAAATAACCATTTGGTATGGATTTTTTTATTTTCATATAAGTAAAGGCAGCTCATCAAAGCCATGACTAAAAAAGTTGCCATATTATTTGGCTGAGCGAAATTAGCATAGGGCCGCTGATTACCGCTGATATTCACCATACCTGGCAAAGTCGCGTCCAAATTAGTCCACTGGCAAAGTGCGATAATGCCTGTGACTGTACCTGAAGCCAAAAACACATAGCTAAGGTTGGTAAAGGTTTTTTCCCGATTATAATCTCCTATTGAAAGGTTATAACCCAACACACTCACGAGCCAAAAACTAAAGACAAAAATAAAGCCCATCATGGCTGTGCTAAAGAAAAAGACCTGTCCTGTCAGAAAATGTATAAATGGTACACAGGTGAGTAACAATAGCGGCAGACTAACTACTGGAATTCTTAATTTTTCTTTTAGACAGATTGTAGCTAGCACAAATAATGCAAAAAATGCGTATAGCTCACCCGTATAAGTGACCCAAGGACGATAATGAACAGGCATAAGCCATGCAAGAGAGATGAGGATTGCTGCGATAAGAGCAAGCGTGAATTTCATAGAAATTTAAGGCAGTGAAGATTGGGCACATGATAAACAAAAAGCAGATTAAAAGGTAATCTGCTTCTTGAATGAAAAATAGTATTTGGTTCTAAGAGTGAAAATTTTTATAATATTTTTTCAAAAAAGCTGATAACCATACTCCCAAAAACGGGGTGGTGTTGAAGGTAAGCTTCCTGACAAGACAGAAGTGTTTAAAAATAAGTAAAAAAATACAAATGTAATTATAAGCCACACAACAAAATATATAATTTTAGTTAAAGTTGATTTTTTATTATTAAGTGAATTAAAATAAGCTGAATGCTTAAATTCTGGATTTTTAAGCAAGAAAACAAATAACCAAAGTAGTGCAAACTGAGTAATCGGGTAAATATGAATACCCGAGAATGATAAATCTATAGCTATTGCTATTAATGCTGCGATGACAAAATAGTTTTTTTTAAGGTTCAAGCTTATTTTTCTTAAAATACTAAAAACAATATAAGCCAAGAAAGAAAATCCTATTAAGCCTGTTTCAGTTAAAATTTGAATAAATAAATTATGGGGATGCGCTGATAAGCTTGGGTATTGATCTAATTGATAAAAACCACACCCTAAAATTGGACTTTGTAACCAACATTGAAATGCATTTAGCCAAAGATCATAACGACCACTTGTAGAATCTCTAGCAATAGATCTCAAACTAGAACCTGATTGACTTGAGAAATGTATAATTAAAAAATAAGCTAACCACGTTAAACTATATATAAATATTAATTTTAACCGAGCCGACCTATTGAATATGCAAATTAACCCAATAAAAACCGTATAAGCTAAAGTTGCTGAACGACCACCATCCAAAAGAATTGATAAGAAAGCTAAGAATATAAAACACAAGTAGATAATTTTATATTTTTCTTTTAAAAAAAACCAAATTGCAAAAATAGAGAATATCAAAAAATAGCTATTATAAACACGTATATTCCATGGTAAAGGATACCAATTTTGATATTTTCCTGTATTCAAATACTCCCATAAAGACACAGGGAAAAAAATAAAAATAAACAAACTAGAAAACACAATCAATTTAGATAGTATTTCATTATACTTTAAAACAAAAAATGCTCTATATAATAAATAAAATAATAATATTTCAAAAAAAATTATTTGATAATTAAGCCAAAAAAACAAGCCAAAGAAAATAAAAAATAAAAAAACTAACTCTTTTTTAAAAAAAAAATTTCCTTTATTTATAAAACTATAGAAACCTAAACCTAATAAAAGTAAAATTTCTAAAACTCGAGCTTCATTGTAGAAATTAAAACTCAATTGAATAGAAATTCCTAAAATAAAAATAAAAAAATAAAGAGCTATAAATAGCTCTTTATTTTTTAAATGTTTAACTGAGTCAAACATTAGGTTCCACGACACTCTGCTGGTAAATATTTAATATCAGTAGTACCAGATTTAGCACACTTCCAAGTTACACCATTTGCACTTGCAGTCGGAGTCAAGGTGAATGCCGCTGCTTTTGCTTTATTAGTCATTGTTACTGTTATTACACCTGTAGCGGGTGTACATGTCACTGACGCCACATTAGCAGTAGCTGTACTAACGTCAGTAAATCCTAGACAGTTATTTGCAGCTAGTGCACCACCATTATTTGAGATATTTTCACTAACAGTAGCTTTTACTGCTGATGCAGCAGTCATGCCTTCTGATACACGCGCACGAACTGTATAATCTTGATAAGCAGGAATCGCAATCGCAGCAAGAATACCGATAATTGCAACAACAATCATTAACTCAATAAGGGTAAAACCCTTTTGTACTGTATTCATAACATTCTCCACAAATGTTTTTGTTTATTTATAAGCTTAAAAGAAAAAGCTCATTCCGCTTATTTTATATTTAGCACTAAGTGTGCCAAGTTTTATTATAATAAAATTGAGAGAAAAAACAGCACTTTAAAAAAATATTTTTATTTTTTGTAATCTTTGTGTTTTATTTTGTGTAACTAACTGACAAATTTTGTCAGTTAGTTGACTAAAATCACCCCAGAATGATTGGTTTATTCCCTAATTCATTCTTTAAATCATCTATTTTTCGATCATAGTACTGATCTAGAATTTCTCCAATCTGCTTCACACCTTCAATTACACCTTCTTTAAACTCCTGCTGAGCCAGATTTTGAATGATGCTTTGGCATATTTCATCCCAGACTTGCTGGGTCGTGGCATTCTTAATTCCACGGTCAATCACGATTTCAACCTTATGTTCACAAAGATTCAAATACAGGAGTACTCCACTATTATATTCTGTATCCCAAACACCTATCTCGGCAAATAATTGCCGTGCTCGGCATAAAGTATCTTGATAATAAGCAGAGCGAGAAGGCAAGCAGCCTTCAATCACCACCTGAATCTCTCCGACATGGCCATGCTCGGCTTCTTCGACCGCAAGTGCAATTGCATACTGATCCTGCTTGGAAAAAAAGCGCTTGGTTGCAGGCATATAAAAGAAATGCTTTAGCCAGCGCTTAAAACTCGGCTGTGCATGTTCTTCCAGCTTAGGTTGCGTGACAATCTCTGTCGTATCTGTAGTTGTTACCATGAGCCTGATGCTCCTCCCCCGCCAAAACTGCCACCGCCACCGCCGAAGCCGCCGCCACCAAATCCACCACGGCCACTACCACCGCCCCGGCCGCCACCAGCTAAAAAGGCATGTAAAATCAGCTGGGCAATAGAGGTGACCAATAAAAAGAAAATACCTGCGCCAATCATTAGGCTAGCAACCAAGCCTAAGCCATTCACCAATCCTGCCGCTGTACCTGCCACCGCTGCAGTTGCTGCGCTCAGACGTTTACCAAAGATCATGGAGCCAATAACACCTGCAACAATAATAAAGATGACACTCCCAAAAGTAGCTTGCGATGCTTTTTGAGCTTGATAGGCTTGTTCCTGACGTTCTTTGATTTCATCCGCGGCCTGTGCAGCAATTTCAGGATCTAAATTTAAAATACGTTCAATTTCGGTTAGTCCAGAATCAATGCCTTGCGCATATTGGCCTTGCTTAAAAAATGGCGTAATTTTGTCATGAATAATTCGACCTGCCACTATGTCAGGTAGTACACCCTCCAGACCATAACCGGTCAAAATTTGAATACGGCGATCATTAATGGCAATCGTCATCAACAAACCATTGTCGCGCTTGGCTGAACCCAGCTGCCAGGCTTCAGCAACGCGCATGGAGTAATCAAAAATATCTTCCTGCCCCGTGGTTGGAACAATGACTACACCTATTTGCCCTTTGCCTTCATTATAAAGTTTTAGAATGCGCTGACTGAGTTGCTGTTTTTCAGTGGGACTGAGTAAATTTGCCTGATCAATAACTGGTTCATTCAGGCTGGGCAAGTCGCGCTGAAGCTGCCCTTCAGCCATGTCATTGACAATTTGTGGCTGTGATGCTGCTGCAGTTTCTGTATTTTGGGCTGGAGTATTTTGATTATTTTTAGGCTGTAAGATTTCACGGGCTACGATGACTTCTTCAGTATCTGTAGCCGTCGCCGTTTCTGCTGAAACAAGTGTTGTCATTCCCATGCCCAGCATGAGAAGCAAACCAGCACAGTATTTCAGCAGCATCTCGAACATCTGATTCCTCACTTATTTAAAGATCTTACTTATTCAAAGGAAACCGTGGGAGCTTTCTGTGCACTTTGCTCGGCGCTAAAGTTCGGTTTGGTGTCCATGCCAATCACTTTAGCCGTCATCACCTGCGGGAACTGACGCGCATAAGAGTTAAAGTCCTGAACCGTTGTGATATAACGGTTACGTGCAACGGCAATCCGGTTTTCAGTGCCTTCCAGCTGGACCTGCAAATCACGGAACTGCTGGTTGGCTTTCAAATCAGGATAGTTTTCAGTTACTACCAGCAGACGTGACAAGGCACTGGTCATTTGCGATTGAGCTTCCTGATAGCGCTGGAATAGTTCAGGATTCTCTAGGACCTCTTTATCGACTTTTAAGCCGGCAACATTGGCACGTGCCTGAGTCACTTCGGTGAGCACCTGTTCTTCATGTGCAGCATAACCTTTCACGACATTGACCAGATTCGGCACCAGATCGGCACGGCGTTGGTACTGGTTCTGCACTTCTGACCATGCAGCCGTCACCGCTTCATCTTTAACCTGTAAGGTGTTATAGCCACAACCCGTCAGCGTGAGGGTACTGGCCAGCATCAAGGCGATAAGAGATTGTTTGAATACACGCATGATATCTTCTCCTCAATTATTTATTAATATTTATATAATTAATTTGATTTTAAACAGTATTTTCTAAAGTTTTGTTACTTTTTATAATCTTTTTTAATGGGCTCTCTTCAAGTTAGACAATATCCAAAAACAAAAAACCCGCCGTAGCGGGTTGTTTACATAACTTCAGTGAATTTTCAACTGTTAAACATCCAGATAATCCAGAATCCCTTCAGCTGCCTGACGGCCTTCCCAGATTGCAGTTACTACAAGATCTGAACCACGTACCATATCACCACCAGCGAAGATTTTTGGATTCGAGGTCTGGAATTTATATTGCTGCTGCTCAGCGGCAACGACACGACCTGAACCATCCAGATTAATTTCCACATCGGTGAACCAGTCAGCTGGGCTGGTACGGAAACCAAAAGCAAGCAGGACTGCATCCGCTGGAAGAGTTTCTTCTGAACCCGGAATCGGCTCTGGACTACGGCGACCACGACTGTCTGGCTCACCTAGCTGAGTAGTAATAAATTTCACGCCAGTAACTTTGCCATTTTCACCGACAATCTCGATAGGCTGACGGTTGAACTGGAAACTTACCCCTTCTTCACGCGCATTTTGCACTTCACGGCGTGAACCTGGCATATTTTCTTCATCACGACGATAAGCACACATCACAGATTCAGCACCTTGACGAATTGAGGTACGGTTACAGTCCATAGCTGTATCACCACCGCCTAAAAC
The DNA here is from genome assembly GCF_049896445.1 of Acinetobacter sp. TWP2-2-3. Taxonomy (GTDB): domain Bacteria; phylum Pseudomonadota; class Gammaproteobacteria; order Pseudomonadales; family Moraxellaceae; genus Acinetobacter. The sequence goes on along the minus strand of NZ_JAFCUI010000004.1, from coordinate 136,004 downwards.
GATGACTTTCTTGCCTTCAACACTGATATATTCAGACGGATCTTTTTCCCAGCCTTGGCAACGGTTGACATTGGCAATCAGGAAGTCCAGCGCATCGTAAACACCATCTAGATCTTCACCGGCAAAACCACCTTTCATGTAAGTGTATGTTCCCATACCCATAAATACCGCATCATAATCTGCAAGTAACTGGTCGATGGTCACATCTGTACCAATCTCAGTGTTCAGACGGAATTCCACCCCCATACCCGTGAAGATTTCACGGCGGCGTTTCATTACGTCTTTTTCCATTTTGAATTCTGGAATACCAAAAGTCAGCAAACCACCGATTTCCGGACGCTTGTCAAATACCACAGGTTTTACCCCGTTACGCACCAGAATATCTGCACAGCCAAGTCCGGCAGGACCTGCACCAATGATCGCAACTTTTTTGTCTGTCCATTTCACATTGGACATATCTGGACGCCAGCCCAATGCAAAGGCAGTGTCGTTGATATATTTTTCGGCATTACCAATCGTCACCGCACCGAAACCGTCGTTCAGGGTACACGCCCCTTCACACAGACGGTCTTGCGGACAGACACGACCACAGACTTCTGGCAAGGTATTGGTCTGGTGACATAGTTCAGCCGCCTGGAACAGACGTCCTTCAGACACCAGTTTTAACCAGTTTGGAATGTAGTTATGTACCGGACATTTCCACTCACAGTACGGGTTACCACAGCCTAGGCAGCGATGCGTCTGATTGGCTGCAATTTCCGCTGTATAAGGCTTATAAATTTCCACAAATTCTGCTTTGCGGACATCAATCTCTTTTTTCTCTGGGTCTTGGCGTGCGACATCCAGGAATTGAAAGTCATTATTCAGGCGTTCTGCCATGTCTCTCTCCGTGGGGAGATGTAAGGGGTTCACAGTTGCCTTACATCTGCCTATGTTTCTGCAGTAGTGGAATTATTGTGGATCAGCTTGAGTGGTTTTCAACAGCGTTTGCAAGTTGGCTGCTTTTGGTTTTACCAACCAGAACTTGCGGCTGTAGAAGTCAAACTCATGGCGGATCTTGTACGCCCAAGCACTACCCGTTTCTTTAATATGTTCATCCAGGATACGACCCAGGAAGGCTTTGTGCTCTTCCATCGCTTCGGTGGAAATACGATTCAGCTCAATCAGTTCGTGGTTATAATGATCAACGAAGTCATTATCCAGATCAAGTACATAAGCAAAACCACCAGTCATACCCGCACCGAAGTTATGTCCGACTTTACCCAGCACTGTCACAATACCGCCGGTCATATATTCACAGCAGTGATCACCTGCACCTTCAATCACGGCAAATGCACCCGAGTTACGCACCGCGAAACGCTCGCCCGCTGTACCCGCGGCATATAACTTACCGCCAGTCGCACCGTATAAACAGGTGTTCCCAATAATCGCGGTATTTTGGGTCTGGAATGGTGAACCTTTTGGCGGGAAGATCGAGATGCGACCGCCAGCCATGCCTTTACCGACATAATCATTGGCATCGCCTTCTAGGCTGATATGCAGACCACCGGCATTCCAGACACCTAGTGACTGGCCTGCAGTACCATTCAGGTGAACTTTCACCGGATGGGCTTCCATGCTCAGGTTGCCATAGCGTTTTGCAATTTCACCAGACAGACGAGCACCAATCGAACGGTCACAGTTACCGATCGTAAAGCTATATTCACCGCCAGTTCCTGCTTCGATGGCAGGTAGAATCTCATCTACCATTTTCTCTGCCAGAATACCTTTATCAAACGGTGCATTGCCCTGAACTTCACAGTACTGTGCTTTACCTTCAGCTGCCGGATGCGACTCTAGCAGTTTGCTTAAATCAAGGTGTGCATGCTTTGCAGTTTCACCTGGCAAGACTTCCAGCAGATCCGTACGGCCAATCAGGTCTTTCAGACTCGATACACCGAGTGCCGCCAACCATTCACGGGTTTCTTCAGCAATAAAAGTGAAGAAGTTAATCAGCATTTGTGGCTCGCCAATATAATGCTCTTGACGTAAATGATCTTGTTGAGTCGCAACACCGGTTGCACAGTTATTCAAGTGGCAGATACGCAGGTATTTACAACCCAATGCGATCATTGGGGTTGAACCAAAGCCAAAGCTTTCTGCACCCAGAATTGCTGCTTTTACGACATCCAGACCGGTTTTTAAACCACCATCTGTCTGTACGCGAACTTTACCACGCAGGTCATTAACACGAAGGGCCTGATGCGCTTCAGAAAGACCAAGCTCCCACGGTGAACCTGCATGATGAATTGAAGAAAGTGGAGAAGCCGCTGTACCGCCATCATAACCAGAAATAGTAATGAAATCGGCATAGGCTTTCGCTACACCCGCCGCAATCGTACCGACACCCGGTTCAGAAACCAGCTTAACTGACACCATCGCCTGTGGGTTAACCTGTTTTAAATCAAAGATCAACTGTGATAAATCTTCAATTGAATAGATGTCGTGATGCGGAGGTGGCGAAATCAGCGTTACACCCGGTACAGAGTAACGTAAACGGGCAATGAGACCATTTACTTTACCACCCGGCAACTGACCACCTTCACCTGGTTTTGCACCTTGCGCGACTTTAATTTGAAGGACTTCTGCAGACGTTAAGTAAGCAGGGGTCACACCAAAACGGCCCGATGCAATTTGTTTGATTTTCGAGTTACGGATGGTACCGTAACGCGCTGGATCTTCACCGCCCTCACCTGAGTTCGAGCGACCACCAATCGTGTTCATGGCAATCGCAATCGCTTCATGAGCTTCAGGCGACAATGCACCCAAAGACATACCCGCAGAGTCAAAGCGAGGCAGGATATCTTCCACAGATTCCACTTGTTCGACTGGAATCGAGTTATCTGTTTTGAGCTTGAACAGGTCACGAATCGTCGCAATTGGACGCTTGTTCACCAGTTCAGCATATTCTTTAAAGTCGGCATAATTACCCGAACGCACTGCTTTATGTAGCGAGTTGATCACGTCTGGGTTAAAGGCATGATATTCCTTGCCAAAGACAAACTTCAGCAAACCGCCCTGATCAATTGGCTTACGGTTTTTCCAAGCAATATCCGCCAACTGTTTCTGATCATTTTCAAGGTCGACAAAAGTAGCACCCTGAATACGGCTTGGTACACCAATAAAGCATTTATCCACTACTTCATTGGATAAACCCACTGCTTCAAACAGCTGACCACCACGGTAAGAGGCAACCGTAGAAATACCCATTTTCGATAGAACTTTCAGTAGACCTTTTTCAATCCCCTTACGGAAATTGTTTTGTGCATAAATTGGATCACCCAATAATTCGCCTTTCGCGACCAGATCATTGATTACGTCATAAGCCAGGTACGGGTAGATGGCTGTCGCACCAAAACCAAGAAGCACCGCGAACTGATGTGGATCACGGGCAAAACCGGTTTCAATAATCAAGTTGGCATCTGTACGTAGACCAGTATTGATCAGGTAATGATGCACTGCACCAGTAATCATGAAAGCATTGGCAGGCAAGTAACCTTCACGGATTTTCTTGTCGGAAAGCACCAGTAGGGTTTTGCCATCACGAATGGCTTGTGCAGATTCTTCACAGATACGTGCAATCGCTGCTTCCAGACCTTCGGTTTCAGCATAGTTCAGGTCGATATCTGCAATTTCATAACCGGCACGACCCAGGGTACGGATCTGATGCATTTTCGAATTAGACAGTACAGGGCTGGAAATGATCAAGCGGTCTGCATGTTCAGGCCCCTGTTCAAATACATTTTGTTCACGACCTAAACAGGTTTCCAGTGACATCACAATCGATTCACGTAACGGATCGATTGGCGGGTTGGTCACCTGTGCAAACTGCTGCCGGAAATAATCCGACACATGGCGCACCTGACGTGACAATACTGCCATTGGAGTATCATCACCCATTGAGCCTACAGCTTCCTGACCGCTTTCAGCAATCGGACGCAACAACTGGTCACGCTCTTCAAAGGTCACCATGAACATTTTTTGTGCCGCTTTCAGGCCATCGCCTTTTAAGCCTTGATCACATAAATATTCTTCCAGCTCTGGACTACCTTGCAAACGCACAGAATTTTCACGTAACCATTCACGGTATGGACGCATACGTTTCAGATGATTATTGACATCTTGAGTATCCAGCACCTTACCGGTTTGCGTATCAATGACCAGCATTTGGCCAGGACCGACACGGCCTTTAGAAATCACATCTTCAGGTTGATAACCCCAGACACCAATTTCAGAAGCCAGCGTGATATAACCATTCTTGGTGATGACCCAACGCGCAGGACGCAGACCGTTACGATCCAGCATACAGATCGCATGTCGGCCATCCTGAATCACCAGACCAGCCGGGCCATCCCAAGCTTCCATATGTTTTGAGTTGAATTCATAGAAAGCACGCAGATCAGCATCTAAGGTTTCCACATTTTGCCAAGCAGGCGGAACCAGCATACGGAGTGCACGGAACAGATCCATGCCGCCACCCACCAGAATCTCCAGCATGTTGTCCAGGCTTGAAGAATCTGAACCGGTACGGTTCACAATTGGATTCAGTTCAGTTAAACCTGGCAATAATGGATTTTCAAATTTCGGCACACGCGCCATGGCCCAGTTACGATTCGCAGTAATGGTATTGATTTCACCATTGTGCGCCAGGTAACGGAACGGTTGTGCCAAAGGCCAGCGAGGCAAGGTATTGGTCGAGAAGCGCTGATGGAAGACCACGATATGCGATTCCAAACGTGGATCAGCCAGATCTGTATAAAAATCTGCAATCGCTTCCGGCATCATCAAGCCTTTATAGCTGATCACCGTTGAACATAAGGTAGTGACATAGAAAGACGTATCATTCACCAACAGTTGTTCTGCACGACGGCGTGCCAGGAATAACTTACGGTTAAATTCAACCTCAGTCACCCCCATTGGACAGTTAACAATAATCTGTTCAAATGCCGGCATCGATTGCAATGCAATTTCACCCAGTGCATCGACATTGGTCGGAATTACACGCCAAGCCAGAACGATTAAACCTTCAGCTTCAATCTCTTTGTTTAAGACCTGTTTGGCATGAGCAGCAAGCGCAGGATCAAGATTTAGAAACACCGAACCCACAGCAAACACTTCACTTAAGGTGGTATCGCTTAAGCGTTTTGCTTCTTCACGGAAGAATTTTTTCGGCATCGCCAAGAGCAAACCACAACCATCCCCGGTTTTGCCATCCGCGGCAATACCACCACGATGGGTCATACAACTCAAACTATGAATCGCGGTCTTGACGAGATCATGGCTAGCATCACCCTGCATATGGGCGATCAAACCGAAACCACAGTTATCTTTAAACTCATCCGGTTGGTATAAACCTTGAGCGGGAGCTACATTGTTAGGCGATGGCATGTGCATAGCGTACCCTTCTTTCACTAAGCCTCAACAGGCTATTAAACAATCTAAATTTTTCTCTGCGCTGGCGTCTAATGGACTTTCGAAGACCGTCTTGGTAGAGCAAAAGCATTTTTCTTTATTTCTTCAGATTAGTCCTTTTTTAGACTAAATGCATAACAAATAAAGTTTATTCTGCTCATGAATAACATAAAAATCTGGAATAAATATGACATTCATACAGTGTCATCGAATCATTTTTCGCGCTAAAACAGGGAGATTAATTCAATTCATGCACCAATAAAGCAAATTCCATGCCAACAAACAGCGCATAAATTAAAACAATACAGATGACAAAGATTTAGCGCAGAACAGCACTCTAAGGGTTAATTTTAATGTGCATTTTTTGCACCAAAAGCGCTCATTTTTAATTCTGTAATTTTTTGGATGCGCTATTTTAGACCGGACTAATTAAATGGATCACTAATCTCGTTATTTTGAGGACGCGGATTACTGCCCTGAGCAGGTCGATTATTGTTATTTTGTGGTTGAGGTATACTTTCTACAGCACTTTCAGATTTCTGCACATCAACTACATTTCCCGATGAATCACGTCGCACAATAGTGGTACTGGTAGTCGCAGCATCAGAGCTACGCGGCTTGGACTCAGTTTGGGTTTGCTGCTGTCTAAGTTGTACCGATTCATCTACTTTCGGCAAAGGCACATTTTTCAAACGAATTTCGTAAAGCTTTTGATTACTGGCCAATTCCTCTGAACCCAGATTATTGACCAGACTGACATATTGCTGCATTGCTACAACTTCAGGCTTGACTGAGGCCGGTAAATTTAACTTCAGTGTAGAGAGTGCCTGATTAGCTTGCGCCGCCGTCTTATATTGACCATATAACAATACATATTGTTCTGGCTGATTTTCACCCGAGATTCTTAAATAAATAAAAGGTTTACGATCGAACTGTTTCTTAAGGAAACTTTTTAATATTGCTTCATTGGTCACGCGAAACAATTCAATTGCATGCTGGTTTTTCGCTTCATTAACAAACTTGGTACCGCGGAATTCCGGCTCATGACTGGCATTCACGACGGTACGCGTATTTAGGTCCAGTGGTTTCACTTCCTGAAAAAGTGCACCAAGATGGGTCATTGTGGCGACTTTTTCTGGTTGAATCTGCAACTGAACTTCAGTTTCAGGCTTTTTTTCAATTTCGACGACATCATCTGAATCAGTCACCGCCCAAAAAACTAAGGCAGCAAATAGGCAGCATACACCACAGACCAGCCAGAAATAATGCTGAATCTTTTGCCAAGGAGTATGTAATGCTACCATAAAACTAAACCTATGCCTGACTGGCTAAAATTGCCTGTTTCATTAACTCGAGATCAAAGTCTCGGGTAATCACTGCTTCGCCTAATTGCTTTAATAACACCAGACGCAATTGTCCATTTAAGACTTTTTTGTCATGGGCCATATAGGCCAGAAAATCATCCAGAGGGATTTTAGGACAAACCACAGGAAGTTTGGCACGAGAAATGATTTTTTTTGTACGTTCTAAATCTTCTTGAGAAATCCAACCCATACGCTGTGACAGATCCGCAGCCATCACCATACCGGTGGCAACAGCCTCGCCATGTAGCCAGACACCATACCCCATGTAGGATTCAATCGCATGACCAAAGGTATGACCTAAATTAAGTAAAGCACGTTCCCCTTGCTCTTTCTCATCATTGGCTACGATCCGTGCCTTATGCGCACAGGAACGATAAACGGCTTCAGCCAATAATTTCTCATCACGAGCGACCAGAGCATCCATCTTTTCTTCAAGCCAGACCAGAAATGACTCATCGCCTAGCAGCGCATATTTAATCACTTCAGCTAAACCTGCTGAAAGCTCTCGATCAGGCAAAGTAGAAAGCTGCGACATATCCGCCAGTACCACTTGAGGTTGCTGGAAAGCACCAATCATGTTTTTACCCAATGGATGATTAATCCCGGTTTTACCACCGACACTTGAATCTACTTGCGAAAGCAAGGTCGTCGGCACTTGGATAAAGTACACACCGCGCTGGAAACAGGCCGAGGCAAAGCCAGCCATATCTCCAATCACACCACCACCTAATGCCAGTACAGTACAGTCCCGGTTAAACCCAGCTTCAAGCAGTGCATCAAAAATCAGGTTCAGATGCTGGCTATCTTTATATTTTTCACCATCAGGCAGAATACAGGCCGCAACACGTTTGTCCAGAGCCTCAATCGCCGTTTGATAACGCTGCAAATAAAGTGGTGCAATCGTAGTATTGCTCACAATCATCACTTGCTTGCCATGAATATAGGGTGCCAATAAGGCCTGTGGATCCAGATCGCTCCCGATAAAAATAGGGTAACGACGTTCTCCGAGTTCTACATATAAGGTTTGCATGCTTGATTAACCACTTTATTCAATGAACTTAGTTTTTGGAAGTAATGAGATTGAGAATCCGCTGCGCCAGATCACGCGCAGCACCCTGATTGGTCTCAATAATATGATGCGCTACTTCACGATACAAGGGATCGCGGACCGCCAATAAATCACGTAACTTTTGTTCCGGATTTTCGACTTGGAGGAGGGGACGGTTTTTATCGCGATAGGTACGTTGCAGTTGAATTTCAACCGGCGTATAGAGATAGACAACAATTCCGCGCTGTTTCAGATAATCCCGATTTAAGGTCTGAGTAATGGCCCCACCACCAGTGGCTAAAACCAGATGGGGACGTGAGGTAAGGTCATTAATGACAGCAGTTTCACGGTCACGGAAACCCTGCTCCCCTTCTTTTTCAAAAATCCAGGGAATGGTCGCGCCTGTTTTACGTTCAATTTCATGATCACTGTCTAGAAATTCACGCCCTAACAATTCTGCGAGATGTCGTCCTACTGTTGTTTTACCGGCCCCCATCGGCCCTACCAAATAAATATTTGGCAGGGTTTCAAACTCTTTGCTTGGCAAGGAGTCACCTATTCGTTTTGTTAAATTCAAAATATATTAATGATTTCTTGAAACACTGTCATTAACAATTCGAGGTGTAACGAAAATCAGTAGCTCACGTTTATTATCCGACTTTAAATCTTTACGGAATAAACGTCCTACATAAGGAATATCCCCCAGGAAAGGTACCTTAGTTTGTGCATTACGGGTTTCTTGCTCAAAAATACCGCCTAGAACCACGGTTTCGCCATTGTCCACCAAGACATTGGTAGTGATCTGGTTTTTGTTAATAGTGAGCTGTCCAGTCGGTGTCGGGTTACCCGGTGAGTCACTGGTAATATTGAGTTCCATCTGTACTTTGCCATCTGGCGTAATGCTTGGTGTGACATCCAGACTTAGCGTAGCATCAATAAATTCCGTAGTAGATACTGCATTCGCACCACCACCCTCTGCTGACTGATACGGAATTTGAGAACCAGAGGCAACAGTTGCTTTCTGCTTGTCTGCAGTCAGTACTTTAGGGGTAGAAATCACCTCACCATAGCCATCTGCCTGAAGTGCAGAAAGCTCAAGATCCAGCATAAAATCAGAAAGGCTGATCAAACCAAAGGCAATACGACTGGCACCTGGACTGGTTACCCCCAAATCCACATTTAAGTTATCTGGTCTTTGAATATCGTAGGTCCAGCGACCTGTTTCACTATCTAGTTCTGGCTCTCTAAGATCCCATAACGTCGTGTCACTACCACCGACCAGAAGATTATTATTGTTGGTAATTCCTTGAGACAGAATCCCCCACTTCACTCCCATTTCTTTGGTGAAGTCCGTGGTAGCTCGCACAATACGTGCTTCAACCATTACCTGCTTTACCTGTACATCCAGTAAGTCTACCATATTACGGATTTTATCAATAAAAGGCTGGGTATCATTCACAATAATAGTATTGGTTCGTGCATCAATAGACACAGAGCCACGTGAACTCAATAAGCTTTCTCTCTCATCATTATTTGTAGTGTTACTCGAACTACCTGAACTAGATGCGCCTTTATTCTGCGTAATCAGTTTTTCGATATCAGCAGCTTTGGCATAACTCAGCTGCATATATTCAGTTTGGATAGGGGCAAGTGCAACACTCTGCTTAATAGCCTTAGCTTCTTCCTCCTCAGCCTTAATCAGCTCTGCAACTGGTGCGATCCAGATCACATTGCCATTACGGCGTTTATCCAGGTTTTTGGTTTTCAGCACAATATCCAGCGCCTGATCCCAAGGTACCTCTTTCAAGCGCAAGGTAATATTACCTTGCACACTATCTGCAGCCACCATATTGATATCGGTAAAATCTGCCAATAACTGCAACACGCGGCGCACTTCAATATCTTGGAAATCTAGCGAAATTTTCTTACCGCTATAAGCGACAGTTTTAGGACGCAATGGACTCTTGGCTTCCGGACGTTTCAAGCTGATGGTCAGCTTATTATCTGTTTGGTAAGCCATATATTCATAACTTTCCGCAGACTGAATCGTAATGACTCCTGAACCATTTTGATTCACAGCATCCACACTTGATACCGGAGTCGCGAAATCTGTCACATTAAGACGGCGGGTCAAATGAGCCGGAATCTTGGAACCTAAAGTGCGCACAATAACCTTGGTACCCTGCTGCTGTACATCAACAGGAGTATTATTTCCTAATAGATCAATAACGACCTGGCCTTCACCTTGCGTACCGCGCTGGAAACCAATATTGCTAATACCCTGAGCTGACTGTTGCTGCACAGGTTGAGCTATGGCTACAGGAGTTGCAGAGTTAATTTTAAGAATAAAAGTATTGCCTTCCACGCGAGTCGTAAAGGCACCTGCATCTGTCAGATTAACCGTCAAACGGGCACGCTGTGCATCCGAAGTGACCTCCACTGAACTGGCTTCACGCGTTGCGACCGGAATGTTGCTTTGTTTTAAATTCTGTTGTGCCTTGTCAAAGTCCAGAATCAAACGTGACGGTGATTCTAATTGGTAGGCCTGTGGTTGTGGTGGCAAACCATTGAACATCACCCGAATCTCAGTTCCTTGTCCAGGAAGCTGCATGGGTACTACATTGGTCATTGAAACCTGTGCACTAGCCGCTTGCATCACTGCAATCGCAACAGCACCCATGGAAAACTGACGAAACACACGATTCATTGTATTAACATCCCCAAAAATAAATTCTTTAATACTCTTATTCATTGTTATTCCTTTAAAACTCATGGCGTCGGCCCGATAAGAACCAGACTTCGCGGACGTTCCACATATCCTTCACGGCCATCTGGAATAATCTCAATCAAATCGATCTGTGTTGGTGTAATTCCAACCACACGACCATGATTAAGTCCCATATAGCTACCACGTTGGATCCGCTCAACCTCACCATCAGGCGTCTGGATTAAAGCCAGAATCTGTCCTGCCTGATTGCGCATACTGCCTTTCATGGTCAACGTTTCGAGCGGATAACTTTCTAGCGGTTGCAGTTGACGTGATAGGTTTGGATAAACCCGTTTCCCCGCCATAATTTTCAGTTCAGCCGCCAGAGAGCTTGGTAAAAAAGGACTTTTAATCTGATGTGCTGCATAGCTGAAGGTTTCAACTGGCATAAAATCAGGAGCCGGTTCAATCGGCAAAGGCGGCTGATTACGAATATTGGCCATTTCCTGATTGACAGCATCAATGCGTGAATCGCATCCCAATAATAAAAACCCAAGTGTTAAAGCCGAAGTAATCTTAATGTTCTTCATTACTGCGCCCCCTGAGTAGTGCTATTAGCTGCAGCGCTTTCCGCATTACCGACATAACGATAAGTTTTGGCTTTCACCACATAATCAATGACCGGAATTTCAGATTTTTTCTCTTTGTTTTCAGTACCGGTAATGGTGAAATCATGCAGTGTGACAATACGCGACAAGCCGGCAATACTGCTGACAAAAGAACCAAAAGCGTGATAATCCCCAGTGGCTTCAATTGCAATCGGCTGTTCAATAAAGAATTCTTGTTTAATTTCCGGTTCCAGACGGATATTTTTAAACTTCAGGCCTGAATTCACACCGCTCAGGTTAATATCTTCAACCAGACCCGGAATCTCAGTTTCTTTCGGTAACTGTTCTAACTGCTGATTAAAACGAGCTTCCATTTCCTGAAGCTGGATTTGATATTGTTGTAAGTTGCGTAATTTGGATTCTTTTTCACGGAATTCATTCAGCAGGTTTTGTTCCTGGGCACTGGCTTGTGAAATCGATTCAATTGTACTTCTGATCATGACAAAGTAAATCACTGCAAAGGCCAGTGCAACAATAAAAATCCAGCAGGTAATTTTGACTGATAAAGGCCAACTACCATAATTGCTTGGATCCAATGTATTGAATTGCTGAAAAAACTTTTCAACAGTCATTTTATTTTTGGGTACAGCGACGACATCCTGGCTGAACTCATCGAATTCCTCATTACTCATGATGATGCCCCCGTAGTTGTAGTGACTGCTTGTTGTTCTTCGTTAAGGACTGGCTGAGCGATCTGATCCAGATCGACCGTCACGGTAAAACTGCCATAAGATTCTTCCACACGTGGAATAATCGAGCTCGGTGCCTTTTCTTTGGCTTCTTCAGCCACCAGAAAGGCATTCATAAAGGCATTTCGATACCAAGATGAAGCCTCCAGATTACGGAGCAGTTCTGCTACTGTATTTGGACTCTCAGCCCGACCTTCAATGGTAAACTTATCGCCGATACGCTGGAATTTGGTGATATACATATTGCTTGGGGTCACCCGTACAATTTCATCAATCAAATGTACCGCAATCGGACGCTGAGTTTGTAGACCCTGAATCAGTTTCATCCGTTCAACAATCGCATTACGCTGCTCTTGCAAACCTTCAAGCGCCTTTAACTGCACATCCAGATTCTGGTTGGTACTTTGAATCAGCTGATTGGCCTGCTCCTGATCCTGAAGTTTGTGATCATAATAAAACCAGGTTGAACCTGCTGCCGCTAATCCCAAGAAAAGCGCCCCCACGCAGATTGCCACAAATTCATTATTTCTTTTAATTCTTAGCTCATCACGCCAAGGAAGTAAGTTAATTCTTGCCATTAATCAAAACTCCTTAATGCCAAACCGCATGCAACCATGAGTGATGACGCGTCATTTTCAATTTTTTTAATATCAATTTGAGGAGAAAAGCCCATTTGCAAAAATGGATTCGCGATCGTGACACGGTAACCGAGTTTTTGTTGTAATAATTTTGCCAGACCTGGAATATTGGCATTCCCGCCGGCCAGTAAAATATGGTCAATCTCATTAAACTGAGAAGATGAAAAGAAGAATTGTAATGAACGGGCTGCCTGTTGTACCACGGCATCCAAGAAGGGTTCTAGGACTTCAATATCATAATCATCAGGCAAGGCACGGGTTTTTTTAGCACGTCCAGCTTCTTCAAAGGATAATCCATAACGATTCTGAATTTCCTGAGTTAATTGCTTACCGCCAAACACCTGCTCACGAGTATAAATAATCTTGTTGTTCTGCATCACCGACAAGGTCGTCATACTATGACCAATGTCTAAGATACCAACCGTATTGACCCCCATCGGCAAAGTGTCCGAAAATACCTTAAAGGCATTTTCCAGCGCAAAACTTTCTACATCTGCAATCTTAGGCGTTAGACTGCTAATCTCTAAAACTTCAGAACGTGCTTCGACATTTTCGATCCGTGTCGCGACCAGCAGCACATTGACCCGGTTCGGATTGGAAAGGCGGTCTGGCAGAACTTCAAAGTCCAGACTCGCTTCATCGAGTGGAAAAGGAATATATTGTTCCGCATCTTCACGAATCTGAACTTCACGTTCATCATCCGACATGTCTGCATCCATCTCAATGATTTTGGTGATGACCATTGAAGTTGGAATCGCAAAAGCGGCCTGATTCGACTGGGTATTACCCAAATTAATTGCACGCCCAAGGGCATCAGCGACAGCTTCTGGGTTTAAGATGTTTTTTTCAACAACACTGTTTTCCGATAATGGGATCAAAGCATAGCTCTCTACCCAGTAACGGCCACTTTTTACAGAAAGTTCTAAAACCTTAACAGAAGTCGAACTAATATCGACTCCTATTAACCCCTTATTTGGTTTACGATATAACCTGCGCACAATACACTTCCTATTATTTTTTTGTCCCCAATTCAATCTAACTTACCAATTGGTCCAGTCTATAATTTTATATAGATACAATAACTCATCTAACAATATGGATATCGACAGGATATACTGACCGGTAATTAGTTCGCCATTAGCTCTTATTAAAACTTACTTGTTATGAAAAAGCTATCTTGTTCAGGCCTTGTTCATCCATTTTTTTTGATCATTATCATTATACTGATCTCAATTCCGATGGGTTTCTATGGCATGTATCTCTATATTGCCCCATCTTTGCCTGAAATGTCTACGCTTAAAAAGGCCCCTTTATTAAAGCCTTTACAAGTATTTAGTTCAGATAATGAATTAATTGCCGAATATGGAGGCAAGCTTTCTGTTCCCGTGAAATATGAACAAATTCCACCCGAGTTTATTCATGCTTTCCTCGCAGCCGAAGATTCCAGCTTTTTTGAGCATAGCGGAATCAGCTTTAAAAGCTTGGGACGCGCACTCAGTGAGACGGTGACCGGATCGGATGTACAGACCGGTGGTTCGACCATTACCATGCAAGTGGCAAAAAACTATTACCTTAGTCCTGAACGGACGCTGAAGCGCAAACTGACGGAAATTTTTCTGGCCCGTAAAATTGAGCAAAACTTAAGTAAAGAAGAAATTCTGACCTTGTATGTCAATAAAATTTTCTTGGGAAAAAATGCTTACGGCATCGCAGCAGCAGCTAAAATTTACTATAACAAGAGTTTAGAAGAGCTTTCAATTGCACAAATGGCCATGATCTCTGGCCTGCCTAAAGCACCGTCTCGATACAATCCGGTCGCCAATCCCAAGCGTGCCTTAGAACGTCGTAACTGGATTTTGGGGCGTATGCTGCAACTGGGCTATCTAAATCAGAGCCAATATCAGCAAGCTATTGCTGAACCGATTAATCTGGATATGCCCGACCGGAGTACCCGAAACAAATTCCCGTATGTCGGTGAAATGGTACGTTCTGAACTGGTACAAAACTTTGGTGAACAGGCGGTAGATTCCGGCTATAAAGTCTATACCACTATTCATAGTGAACGTCAGGCCTATGCGGAGCAAGCGGTACAAGAAGGCTTAGAGGCTTATGACCGTCGACATGGCTGGCGTGGTGCTGAAGCACATGATCAACCTCTCGACAAGTTCCGTGCTTATGCTAACACCTATCCCGCGCAAGTAACCAAGGTGGGCACTTCCAGCTTTGAAGCACTCATGCAGGACGGAAGTAGCGTAACTGTTCCTTGGTCAGGTATGTCCTGGGCGCGTCGCTTTCGTAACGTCAACAGTGTAGGTGGCGCACCGAGCAAAGCGTCCGAAATTGTCAAAGTCAAAGATATTGTTCGCTTAAGACCCAATGAAAATAAAACCTCTTGGTCATTGGTGCAGATCCCCAATGTGCAAGGACAATTGATTGCTATCAACCCAAATAATGGTGCGATTGAAGCCATTGTCGGGGGATATAACTTTTATCAGTCGAAATTTAACCGTGCAACCCAAGGTTGGCGTCAACCCGGTTCTACTATTAAGCCTTTTGTTTATGCGCTGGCTTTAGAACGTGGCATGACACCACATACCATGGTCAATGATGTACCCATTACCATTGGCAAATGGACGCCACGTAACTCGGATGGCCGTTATCTGGGTATGATTCCGCTACGTCGTGCACTTTATCTGTCACGTAATACAGTCTCAGTGCGCTTATTACAGGCCGTCGGGATTGAACGTACACGTCAGTTATTTATGGATTTTGGTTTACAGGACAGCCAGATTCCTCGTAACTATACCATTGCCTTAGGTACCCCGCAGGTTCTCCCGATTCAGATGGCGACTGGCTATGCCACCTTTGCCAATGGCGGTTACCGAATTCAGCCGCACTTTATTACCCGTATTGAAGATGCCTATGGCAATACCATCTTTGAAGCCAAGCCTGAATATGCCTGCATTTCATGTATTAATGAAAAAGAAGAAACAGTTCAAACCACTGACCCTATTACCGCAGATGACGAAGCAATTGCAATCAACAATACAACTTTAGAGCAAAAACAGGCTGCACCTAAAGTCTCTGCCGAAGACAGTAATTATCGTCAGGCACAGCGTATTTTAAAATCTAGCTCTGCCTATGACATGGCCAATATTTTGCGTGACGTGATTCAACATGGTACTGGCCGTGCCGCATTAAGAATTGGTCGCAGCGATATCGGTGGGAAGACCGGTACCACTAATGATGCCAAAGATGCTTGGTTTGCTGGCTTCAATGGCAAGCTGGTCACTGTCACCTGGGTAGGCTTTGACCAGCCGACCACCTTAGGTCGCCGTGAATATGGTGGTGTAGCAGCTTTACCGATCTGGACCGATTTTATGGGCAAGGCATTAAAAGGCCAGCCGGAAGCATGGGTACGTTTAGACCGCAATGCCAAGGCACCGGTAAATCGCAACAAGGGGGTTCAGGCTGATGAAGCACAGAATGATCCGTCTTCTCCGCCTCTGGCGACAGCGCTTTACCGTCCTGCACCTGTGGTCGTCCCGAAACGTACAGAAACTGACTTTGAGGATTTACCGGATCAACCGATTCGTTTACCAGATGATGAAGGTTCTGCACCTCAAGAACAGCCTCTTCAGCCAAACCGGGTAGACTCACTGGAAAATCTGATCGAAGAAGTCCAGTAATCTGAAGATATAAAAAAGCCCTCAGTTGAGGGCTTTTTTATATGCATTTTTTATTTCTTTTGGAACAGATAAATCTGATATTGCGCCAGCAATTCAAACTGATCCTGCTGTTCGAGTGCTAAACGGTGTTCCGGCTTGGCCTTATAAGCATAGGGTGTCATGGCAATCAGGTTTTTTAAATCAGCCTGTGGCAAAACCATTGGCGCACCAATCACCTGCTCACTAACCAGATTAAATTCATCTTGTAACTGCTCAACAAACTTCTGCGGCTCGTGTGGTTTCACTTCTTCAAATAAAGCCTCACGCATAGCATATAAATGTTGTGGGGCCGGTGTCACCACCATCAAATAAGATTTTGGTTTTAGGACTCGCAGGATTTCCTGTTTGGGAATTGGACTAAATAAGCTGGTACACAGATCAATCGACTCATCTAATACTGGTAAAGTCGCTCCAGTTCCTACGACCCAAGTCACCTCTTTATTCAGCTTGGCTGCGACCTGAACCGCATTCTTGGCAATATCGACCCCAACGCATTGCAGCACTTCGGCCTGCATGGCATTGGTGTAATAGCCTTCGCCACAACCAATATCTAAAAGATTCTCAATCCGCAACTCGCGAATCTTTTCCACGACAGCCTGTTGCAAAGGCGCATAATAACCTGCGCTGAGAAATGCACGACGTGCCTGCACAGACTCAGGCGTATCTCCCGGGTTTTTGCTGTGCTTATGCTGAACCACATGCAGGTTCACATAGCCTTGTTTAGCGACATCGTAACTATGATGATTCTCACATCGCCATGTTCTTTCATTTAAGCTCAACTGCTGGCGACAGACTGGGCACATGAGTAAATTCATCATTTTCTCCAAAATAAAAAAGCCGGCATGCGCCGACTTTTTCCAATGCATTTCTTAGCGCAATTTTAAGGTCATTAGACCCAAAACTACCAGCATAATCGTAATAATCCAGAAACGGATCACCACCTGGGTTTCACGCCAGCCTTTCTTTTCATAATGATGATGTAGCGGTGCCATCAGGAATACACGTTTATTGCGCATTCTTAATGAACCAATCTGCAAGAACACTGAAACCGCTTCCACCACAAAGACACCGGCCATAATCGCAAATACGATTTCCTGACGAACCATGACGGCAATCGTACCGAGCATTGCACCGAGAGATAAAGCACCGACATCCCCCATAAATACTTGGGCTGGATGGGCGTTATACCAAAGGAAAGCCAGACCCGCTCCGATCATGGCAGCACAGACCACCACCAGTTCAGACGAATATTTTACATAAGGAATATGCAGATAATTGGCAAAGCGCACGTCACCGGCCAAATAGGCAAATACGCCCAAACCTGTAGCAACCAGCACGATTGGCATGATTGCCAGACCATCCAGACCATCAGTCAAGTTCACGGCATTGGAGGCACCATTAATCACGAAGTAAGTGAAAATAATGAAGCCAATACCCAACGGAATCATCGACAATGGAATGCTTAGGTCTTTAAAGAATGGAATCAGCAGATCCAGCATATTTGCGGTATGCACTGGATTGGTCTGTTGCTGTGCAATGACATACAAAGCAATACCAGCACCCAAAGAACCAACTGAAGTCCAGAAGAATTTTTTCTTCGCAGGCAAACCCGCATTGTCTTTATAACGGATTTTAATCCAGTCATCGGCCCAGCCAACGGCACCGAAAATCACCATCACACCCAGCACAATCCAGACATAAGGATTGGAAAGATCTGCCCAGAGTAGAGTTGAGATACCAATCGAAAGCAGGATCAGCACCCCGCCCATGGTCGGCGTGCCCATTTTCTTAGCATGGTTTTCAGGGGCATACGAGCTGACTGCCTGACCATATTTCAGCGCCTGAAGCTTGCGAATCATTACAGGACCGAGCACCAGACCGATGGTCAATGCCGTCAAGACACTGAGCAAAGCACGTAAAGTTAAATAACGAACCACCTGAAACGTGCTGTCAAAGCCCGCCAAATGTTCAAAGAGCCATAACAGCATTTAGAGTTTCTCCATCAATGCAGCCATCAATGTTTCCATATGGGTAAAACGCGACCCTTTAAACAGGAATGACATCGGCTGAGGTTGATGTGTTTCAATCAAACGAATTAAAAACGGTAATGCCTGCTCCTGATTCAGGAAAGCCTGCATTTTTTTACCATATTGTGTACTACGAGCACCTTCTTGTGCGGCAGGCGCAAATTCACCTACAGCCACCACAAAATTAATGCCTTTCACCGAGACCAGATCCCGACCGAGCTTGTAATGCTCGATTGCGGCAGATGAACCGAGTTCACCAATATCGCCGGTGACCATCACCCGGATGCCCTGCTGCTGCGCCAGAACTTCAGCCGCTGCACGCATCGAACCCGGATTGGCATTGTAGGTGTCGTCAATAAATAAATAGTCTTTGTACGGAATAAAGTTCAGACGACCTTTCGCACCCACGGCCTGTTCCAGACCGGCCACGATATCATCCAGACCAATACCGATCGCCAAGGCAAATGCAGCGGCAGCTGTGGCATTTTCGACATTATGCTCACCGGCAAACGGCAACTGAACTGTTTTCGAGCCTTGTGGCGTATTCAGGGTAAAGCTTGAAGATTGAGCTTCAAGGACTACATCGCTGGCATAAACATCACCATTGGTACCAAAACTCAAGCTTTTTTCAGTTCTTACTGCGGCACGAATGGTTTCAGCAAAATCATCTGCAGCAGGAATAATCGAAGTCTCAGAGATATGCGCATAAATCTCGGATTTTGCACGGCAAATTCCGTCACGGCCGCCAAATTCACCTAAATGCGCAGTCCCGATATTAATAATCCCGGCCACATGCGGCTGCACCATTTTCGAGGTGTAATCAATTTCACCCTGATGACTCGCACCGAGTTCTATCACCGCATATTGATATTCAGGACGGAGCTCCAGCAACATTACCGGCACGCCGAGGTCATTATTCAAATTACCACGCGTAACCAAGGTCGGTGCCAGACGCGACAGAATGCTTCCCAGCATTTCTTTAGTCGTGGTCTTGCCACTACTGCCGGTCAAGGCAATGACTTTGAGCTGAGGATTCTGCTGACGGCGATAAGCACCTAACAATCCCAATGCCAGACGGGTATCTTCTACCACCAACTGGCAAATATCAGTATCCATCGGACGGCTGACAATGGCAATGTCACAACCTTGAGCCGCCACTTGCGCAATAAAGTCATGCGCGTCAAAACGCTCGCCTTTCAGCGCAAGAAAAGCATCACCTGATTCTGCATCACGTGAATCAGTCAAAATCCGCTTGATCTGGCCTGCAGGCTTTTCATCATTCAGCCAGTAGCCTTGAGTAGCCTGCTGTAATTGTTCTACGCTCCACGGCTCCAGCGCCACAGTACTTGTTGTTGAGGTATGCATATCTGAATCCTAATGCGCTGAATAGGCGGTATCTGTGTTGCAATGCTGGCCATCAATCGCAGCCTGCACTTCGACCACGTCATCAAACCAGTGACGTACGCCATCAATTTCCTGATAATTTTCGTGCCCTTTTCCTGCGATCACGACAATATCACCCGCCTGCGCGTGTTTAACCGCAAACTTGATCGCTTCACGACGGTCATGAATTTCATGATAGGTTTTGCCGGAAAAGTCGATATCATTTTTCATATCAGCAAAAATTTGTGCCGGATCTTCGGTCCGCGGGTTATCAGAAGTGAGTACTGCAATATCCGAACCGTCTAAAGCAGCTTGGGTCATCAGTGGACGTTTACCGCGGTCACGGTCGCCGCCACAACCGAAGAGTGCCCAGAGATTTTTCGAGACATGCCGCTTTAAGGTCACCAGAACCTGTGTCAGGGCGTCTGGGGTATGGGCATAATCCACCACAAACAGACGTTCGCCATCACGCAACACCTGCATCCGACCGGGCGCACCTTTGAGCTGTGGCACAGTTGCAATCAAACTTTCCAAGTCAAATCCGGCCTGTTCCGCCATGATCAGACTGGCGACCAGATTTTCAATATTGAAATGTCCCAGCAATGGACTGTTAACCACATATTCAGCAGAAGCAGTTTTTAGTTTAAAGGTCGCACCTGAAATGCTGTACTGAATATCCTGAACCTGATAATCCGCTTTTTGTGTGGTGGAATAAGTCAAAATTTTAGGCTGTGCCGGATTGTTTTTCGCAGCATCCAGCATGATCTGTGCATGCTCATCATCAATATTGATGACAGCCACTTTTAAAGATTCAAACCGGAATAAACCAGACTTTGCTTCTGCATAAGCTTGTAGCGTTCCATGATAATCCAGATGGTCACGACTCAAATTGCTGTAGCCTGCAATCTCGATATCACAACCATTCAAGCGGCCTTGTTCCAGACCATGCGAACTAGCTTCAATCGAGGCAAACTTCGCACCGGCCTGCGCATAGCTATGCAAGGCATTTTGCAATTGCAAGGCATCCAGGGTGGTATGCGAAGATGCTTCCAGATTTGGCAGAATGCCGTTACCTGTAGTGCCCATCACTGCACAAGCTTTGCCTTGCAGCATGATGAATTCAGCCACCAAGCGAGAAATCGTGGTTTTACCGTTGGTGCCGGTGACTGCAAGAATACGCGCAGCCGTAACGGGTTGGGTTGCTTGCAAATACTGCTTTTGCCATTGCCCCATTAGATGACGTACATCTGCTACCACCAAATTTGGAGATACATCCAGTTCAGTTTCTGAAATCACAGCTAATGCACCCTGCTCTAAGGCTTTCTGGGCAAATTGAGCAGTTTTTTCCGATTGTGACAGGCTGGTCAGGCCAATAAAAATCTGTCCTGGTTTAACTTTACGACTATCCAGCTCGAAGCCCTGAAAGGATTGCTTCATCCAGTCAGCGACATCGTGAGGGGTGTAGAGATCTTGAAATGTAATAGACATTGATCACCTATTTACTGGACTTTGGGAGGTTCTAAAGGTTTGTCCAGAGGGACATTCAGCAGACGCAAGGATTCCTGCATCACGCGGGCAAAGACTGGTGCAGATACCGTACCGCCATAGTAAGTGCCTTGTGGATTTTCTACTACCACCACCATGGCAATCCGTGGGTCACTGACTGGTGCTACGCCGGCAAATAAAGCCCGGTATTCACTGGTTGAATAACCTTTACGGTCGGCACGCAATTTATGTGCAGTACCGGTTTTACCCGCCACGCGATAGCCTGGAATGGTGGCACGAGTCGCCGTACCCCCCGGCAAGGTTGCAGTTTCCATCATCAGCAGGACCTGATCGGCAATCTTGGCATCGATCATCTGTTCACCCTGCGGCTGCTCTTCCAGCTTGTACAGGCTCAGCGGCATTTTCACGCCTTTATTGGCCAACATGGCATAGGCATCGGCCAGTTGTAACACGGTGGCGTTCAGACCATAGCCATAAGACATAGTCGCCACTTCTGATACATTCCATTTGCTTGGTGGAAGAATCAAACCGGCACTTTCCCCCGGGAATTTCACTGCTGAACGCTGACCAAAACCCAGACGTTTATAGAAGGTTGGTAAGGTTTCATACGGCAGCGACAAGGCCAGTTTCGCCACACCAACGTTAGAGGATTTCTGGATAATGCCACCCAAGGTCAACTGACCATAGTTATGCGTATCACGAATGGTATGATTACCGACCCGCATACTGCCCGGTGTGGTATTCACCACTGAATTCGCCGTATATTTGCCACTTTCCAAGGCCATCGCTACAGTCAGCGGCTTCATGGTCGAACCCGGCTCGAAAGAATCGACTGCACCGCGGTTACGCATCGCATCCTTATTGAGCAGGCTGTTTTTATCATTCGGGTTATAGGATGGCCATGATGACAGCGCCAGAATTTCACCGGTTTTGACATCTACCGCAATCGCAGTCGCTGAACGGGCATTATTGGCAACTCCGGCCGCAGTCAGCTCACGGTACATGATATATTGCAGACGTGAGTCGATACTTAAGGTAATATTTTCGCCCGGTTCAACTTCTTTAATCACTTCCGGTTCTTTGACCCGATTGCCTTTTTTATCGCGAATGATCTGCTGCTCGCCATCCTTGCCGGAAAGACGGCTATTCAGCTGCATTTCCAGACCTTCAATGCCGCTGCCTTCGCTATTGGTCAGGCCAATAATCTGAGAGTTCGGCTGTGGCTGCGGATAATAACGTTTATAGTTTTTCTCGGTATACACACCCTGAAAATTACGTTTCATGATCAGTTCGGCCTGTTGTGGCGGAACTTCTTTTTTCAGGATCAGATAACGTGAACGCGGACGTTCTTCCATTTTTTTGCGCAGTTCTGCCCGATCCATACCGACTGCATCAGCCAGCTCATCCAGATTCAGGTTTTTATCCGGTAGCTGACGTTTGAGCTTGCGGCTATTCGGTTCTTTTTCCAGCGCCAGCATGGTCTCGTCATAGAGTTTTTTATTGTCAAAATAATCACGTGGATCAATCACAATTTTCATGATCGGAGTACTGATCGCCAATGGAATGCCATTACGATCATAAATCACGCCACGCATCGCCTTGATGGTATTGGTTCTTAAAATATTGGCATTGGCTTTATTTTGCAAAAAATCTTTATTAATAATCTGTACATAGAAAGCACGGCAAATCAGTGTCACAAAACACAGCAGCACCACCGCCCACATGATGTAAAAACGATTGATATAAACATTTGAGGCATTTTTGTCGGTGACCGATTGTTTTTTACGTACCGGTTGCTTCTTTCTCTTGTCTACCATGTCGGAACGCTAGCCTTATTTTTTCTCATCTGAAGTTTGTGGTAAGGAAATCACGACACTTTGTGAAACCGGAGGTGAATACATACGCAGCTGTGTCACTGCACGCGTACCGATCTGTGCCGTCGCGCCGAAAGTTTGCTGCTCAATCAGCAAACGCCCCCACTCTGCATTCAGGTCATCCCTTTCACGCAGATAGGTACTCAGCTTTCTGTTATCCTGACGGTATTCAAATACCTGAAATACCACAAATACTGCACTGATGAAGACCATCAGTATCAGCATGAGATAGATTGTAACTTTTTTCAGCCACAATTTTTCTGTTTTTTTATCAACCACTTCCGTTTTCATGATCTGCCTATTAAGCTAAACGTTCTGCTACCCGCAGCCATGCGCTACGTGAACGAGGATTGGCTTTGACCTCCTCATCACTGGCTTTAACACGAGAAACTTTCTTTAAACGTCGCGTATCTTTCTGTTGTTGTGGCATTCCCCAGCCTGAATCTTCTTCAAGCGTTGACTCTTTTTGAATAAATTGTTTAATCAAACGGTCTTCCAGTGAATGGAAGCTAATCACCGCCAAACGTGCTTCAGGTTTCAAGATTTCAACGGCCTGAGGCAAGAAGATTTCAATATCTTCTAATTCCTTATTAATAGCAATACGAATCGCCTGGAAAGTACGGGTCGCAGCATGCTTATTTTTTTCCCATTTCGGGTGTGCTACTTTTACAATCTCAGCCAGCTTTGCCGTGGTATCAATATATCCGGCAGCCTTAATTGCCTTGGCAATACGGCGACTATAACGCTCTTCACCATATTTAAAAATGATATTCGCCAGCGCTTCTTCTTCAATCTGGGTCAGCCATTCTGCTGCGGTCGGACCTTGCGAGTTGTCCATACGCATATCCAGCGGGCCATCTTTCATAAAACTGAAACCACGTTCAGCTTGATCCAGTTGCGGTGAAGAAACACCGAGATCCGCCATTAACCCATCGACCTGTTCAATGCCCAACTCAGCCAATGCATCTTTCAGATCAGCAAAGCTGGCATGAATAATTTTAAAACGTGAATCTTCTTGTTCGAGTTCAGCCGCTACAGCCAGTGCTTGCGGATCTTTATCAAAGGCATAGACACGTGCATTTTCATCTAATTTGGACAGCAATAAACGCGTATGTCCACCACGGCCAAAGGTTCCATCCACATAAGTTCCCGTATTGCGACCCGCCAACAAGGCATCAATCGTTTCGTGAAGTAATACAGAAATATGTGACATAAAAACTCAATCAATAGGGGGAAAAATTTAACTGCACATTATCACCCTGTTTAGGCAAAGCTCCAAACGACTTTTTGTAGATAAATATTACTTTCCATAGAGAAAACCGTTTTAGCATTTTTCTCATACAAAAAAGCCTCCAGTTTTGGAGGCTTTTTTCAATCTAGATAACTTCGCAGATCAATTAACGTTTGCTGTTATAAATCTGGTCGAAAATTGCACCATTCACAAAATGGGTTTTCTGTGCATTGGCCCAACCACCAAAGACTTCATCAATGGTAAAGGTTTTGATTTTCGGGAACTGTGCTGAATATTTGGCTAATACTTTTTCATTACGTGGACGATAGAAATGTTTAGCTGCCATTTCCTGACCCAACGGTGAATACAGGTAATTGATATAACCTGTTGCTAACCATTTATTGCCATTTTTCTCCACGGTACGATCCACAATCGCCACTGACGGTTCAGTCAAAATCGTAATCGATGGATAAACGATATCAAACTTGTTTTTACCCAAGGTTTTTTGCGTGACCAAGGCTTCATTTTCCCAAGTCAGCAATACATCGCCAATCCCACGCTCGGCAAAGGTGGTCATTGAAGCACGTGCAGCAGAATCCATCACTTTCACGTTCTTATAAAGCTTGCCGACAAAGTCCTGTGCTTTGGCTTTATTACCACCTGGCTGTTTCTCGGCATAACCCCATGCAGACAGATATACCCAACGCGGCAAACCACCCGTTTTCGGGTTCGGCGTAATAATTTGCACGCCTGGTTTAGTTAAGTCATTCCAGTCCTTGATGCCTTTCGGATTGCCCTTGCGTACCATGAATACAATCGTCGAGGTATAAGGTGCCGAGTTATGTGGGAATTCCTTTTGCCAGCCCGGCTGAATCTGACCAGATTTCACAATTTCTTCGATGTCATTGGCCAGCGCCAAAGTCACCACATCACCTTTCAAGCCATCGACCACAGAACGTGCCTGTTTGCCCGAACCGCCATGAGACTGCTTGAAATTCACATCCAGACCGGTGCGGTTTTTCCAGTAAGCCCCAAATGATTTGTTAAATTCATCATAGAACTCACGCGTAGCATCATAGGATACATTCAGAAACTGACGGTCTGCTGCTTGTGAAGCAGTCGCGGTCATACCCAAACCAGTCGCCAATAAGGCAGCACTAAATAACGATTTTAATTGAGTTTTCATGGCAGCACAGAGTTTATCTTCATTAGATATAACTATATGAAATAAAATCATTTATCGCAATTCACCCTACAACATCACAACACGATAAAATGAAAGGTTTTTCTGCATTAATATTATGTTTTTAAAAGAAAAATACTATTTATTATTCTACTTATCTCTAATATATAGAATTTTATGCATTAGATATAAAAAAAATGGATAACACTTTAGCCATTTTCCTTATTCTATTTAGACTACCGCTTACTTATCTTTTTTCATTGTAAATCTGGTCATAAATCGCTCCATTCACAAAATGTGTTTTTTGCGCTTTGGCCCAACCACCAAAGACTTTATCAATGGTGAAGGTCTGGATTTTCGGGAACTGAACCGAATATTTGGCAGCGACTTTAGTATCTCGCGGGCGGAAGAAATATTTCGCCGCAAGCTCCTGCCCTTTTGGTGAATATAAATAGTTCAAATAGCCTTTTGCCAGATGGGTAGTGCCATTTTTATTCACGTTTTTATCGACAATCGCTACCGATGGCTCGGCCAGAATTGAAATCGATGGATAAACGATATCGTACTTGTCTTTACCCAGACCTTGGGTCGCCAGCAAGGCTTCATTTTCCCAGGATAAAAGCACATCCCCAATACCGCGCTCGGCAAACGTCGTCAGTGAACCACGGGCACCAGAGTCGAGCACTTTGACATTTTGATAAAGTTTTTTCACCAGCTCTTTGGCTTTCGCATCATTACCGCCGGGCTGTTTCAGTGCATAACCCCAAGCAGAAAGATAGATCCAACGCGGCGCGCCACCGGTTTTCGGGTTTGGGGTAATAATATCTACACCCGCTTTGGTCAGATCATTCCAGTCTTTGATTTGCTTTGGATTCCCTTTACGCACCAAGAATACAATCGTAGACGTATAAGGTGCCGAATTACTCGGAAACTCTTTTTGCCAACCTTTCTCAATTAAACCTGCATTGACGATTTCTTCGATATCATTGGCCAAAGCCAAAGTCACCACATCGGCCTGTAAACCATCGACCACTGAACGCGCCTGCTTGCCTGAGCCACCATGCGACTGTTTAAAATTAACCGTTTGTCCGGTTTTCTGCTTCCAGAACTTGCCAAATTCTTCGTTATATTCCTGATAAAATTCACGGGTCGGGTCATAAGAGACATTCAGGAAATCTTTGGCAATGGAATTCTGTACTGCTGTTCCCACTGAAATTGTCAAGATTGCGGATGCTATTATTTTTTTCATTTGATGTAACTCATTGTTTATATGACCTGCACTATACAAATCAAAAATAAACATAACAATCATGTATTTATAACAATACCTACAATCTATTTCTGATTTTGAGATATCTTTTAACAATTAAATCCGGATACATATTCTGCTAGAAAAGTAATCTTCTGCTACAATATAAGACAGTTCTTCACGTTCTCTTCACAGTTGTCTGTTAAAAATAGGCCACCAAAACAGGAAATTACGATTTTTGGTAATTTTCCACAGAGTTATATTATTTATTTTGTAAAAAATGTGACTTGGTTCTACTTCTTTATGATCAACTGTGATTAAATTGTAGACAGAGTATTAAAAAAACATTTTTAACAAAATAAAACCAACCAGAAGTAAGGAGGAAGTTTGGATATGAAATTTACATTATTCACAGCCAGCATCCTAAGCCTGATTATTTTGTTCTCGATTCAACTCGGTCATGCCGTCGTTGTGAAGACAGACTTGCCGAAGCCTGCAGTAAGCACTGTTGAAAGCAAGACTTCGCCGATTGAAAAAGCGATTCAGCAACAAAAAACTGAAAAAACACTTCAAACAGAAGATAATCTAAAAGTCTTGACTGCATTTAAAGTCGCACCTTCGCAAAATTTCTTTGCAGAACAGAATTACCGCTTCACCCGCTTTGTCCAAAGTATTTTTTCGAGTGCTCATTCTTAATCAGCATCAACAGCGCTGAATATTCCCGGATTTAAAAGCCACATCATTCAATGTTGAATAAAGCATTAAGTGATGTGGCTTTTTCGCTATAATAGCTGCAATTTTATATCTAAGATTAGATCCGGCTATGACTGTTCGTACTCGTATTGCACCTTCTCCTACTGGTTTTCCGCATGTAGGTACTGCCTATATCGCCTTGTTTAACTTATGTTTTGCTAAACAGCATGGTGGTGAATTCATTCTTCGTATTGAAGATACTGACCAACTGCGCTCAACGTCTGAATCTGAAAAAATGATCCTGGATTCATTGCGCTGGTTGGGTCTGAACTGGTCTGAAGGTCCTGATGTCGGTGGCCCGCATGCGCCGTATCGCCAGTCAGAACGTATGGATATCTATAAAAATTATGCCTTGGAACTGGTAGAGAAAGGCCATGCTTTCTACTGTTTTGCAACTGCAGAAGAACTAGATCAAATGCGTGCAGAACAGCAGGCACGTGGTGAGTCGCCACGTTATGATGGTCGCGGTCTGAATCTCACTCAAGAAGAAGTTGAGCGTCGTTTGGCCGCTGGTGAACCACACGTCATCCGTATGAAAGTACCAACCGAAGGCGTATGTAAATTCAATGACATGCTGCGTGGCGAAGTGGAAATTCCATGGGCGCAAGTAGACATGCAAATCCTGCTAAAAACCGATGGCCTCCCAACCTACCATTTAGCAAACGTAGTAGATGATCATTTGATGCAAATCACCCACGTAATTCGTGGTGAAGAATGGATTCCATCTGCGCCGAAACATCAGTTACTGTATCAATATTTCGGTTGGGACATGCCGGTACTATGCCACATGCCACTGCTGCGTAACCCGGATAAATCTAAGCTGTCTAAACGTAAAAACCCGACCTCAATTAACTACTATAGAGACATCGGTGTACTACCTGAAGCCTTGTTGAACTACCTAGGTCGTATGGGCTGGTCAATGCCAGATGAAAGTGAAAAATTCACTCTGGCAGAAATGATTGAACATTTTGATATCAAACGTGTATCACTTGGTGGTCCGATCTTTGATGTCGAGAAACTAAACTGGTTAAACGGTCAATGGATCAAGGCACTCAGCCCGGCTGAACTTCTAGACACATTATTGGCCTGGAAAGCAGATCGTGCCAAGTTAGAAGAAATTGCGGCTGCGATTCAACCGCGTATTAACCTGCTGTCTGAAGCAGTAAATTGGTCTGCGCATTACTTCAACCACTTCCCGACCCTGTCTAAAGAACAGTTTGAAAGCAAGAAACTGTCGGATGAACAGGTACGTCAAAGTCTTCAATTCGCAATTTGGCGTTTAGAAAGCCTGTATACTTGGAATAACGACACGGTGAGCCAGACCTTGATGGACTTGGCGACACAGATGGAAATCAAGTTACGTGATTTCATGCCTGCGTTCTTTATTGCGATCGCCGGTTCGACTGCGTCTACACCCGTGATGCAAACGATGGTGACCATTGGTCCTGATTTAACCTTTGCACGTTTACGTCATGCGCTGGAAATTGTCGGTGGTCCAAGCAAAAAAGAGCTGAAAGTCTGGGAAAAACTCAATGAAAGCTTAAAGTTGCCGAAAAATGAAGCAGTTGATCAAGCTTAATTAATTTTTGTGTTGACGTGTGAGCGCGATATCCCTAATATAGCGCTCACACAGACTGGGGTCATAGCTCAGTTGGTAGAGCGCTACAATGGCATTGTAGAGGTCAGGAGTTCGATCCTCCTTGACTCCACCAAATCAAGTCTTGCTTTAGCTGTGTTATTTGCCTCAATTGTCCCTATCGTCTAGAGGCCTAGGACATCGCCCTTTCACGGCGGTAACCGGGGTTCGAATCCCCGTAGGGACGCCATATTCAAGATGACCATAATATATTATGGTCATCTTATAAAAAACCCAAGCATTGCGACTTGGGTTTTTTATTGCCTGTATATTTTATGTTGGGCAATATTTCGGTTTCTTCGCATCTTCCGATAAAATAATCAGTAATTTAGAATTTTGGAGTTGTAATGCAATATCGTTGCCCTAAGTGTCAAAGCCCGAAAATCATGCCAGTGGCCCAGCCAGGTCAAGCAGCTCCACGTCCAGTGGTTCCTAAAAGCTTAATGTTTCTGGTTCCTGCCCTGTTCCTGTTGCTATTGCTGGTGATTATTAGCATCGCGATGTGGATTTTTGGCGATGGTGCAGGTACCACTTTACAGACTGCGACTGTGATCGTCTTTATTCTTTCTTTGATCGCAGGCTTTATGTTCTATAAGGACTTACCTGATTTTAAAATTTCAATGCAGGCATTCATGCAAACCCAAAAGAAATGGAAATGCCGTGAATGTAATCATGAGTGGGAAATCTAATTTACCCTCCACCATATAATAAACATAAAAAAACCAGCCCTGAGGCTGGTTTTTTTATTTACAAAAGTCGGAGATGATTAAACACCGATTTTGCGATATTTTTGACGCTTCGCTACAAGATCATCACCATCACGCTTACGGCGATATTCTTCAAACTCAGCATAGTTACCGGTGAAGAATTCAGGTGTTTCACCTTCGAATGACAAGATGTGCGTTGCAATACGGTCCAGGAACCAACGGTCATGCGAGATCACCATCACAGTACCTGGGAATACCAGAATGGCATCTTCAAGTGCACGCAAGGTTTCGATATCCAAGTCGTTTGATGGTTCATCGAGTAGGATAACGTTTGCGCCCATTTGCAGGATTTTCGCAAGTTGTAAACGGTTACGCTCACCACCTGACAATTGACCTACGCGTTTTTGCTGATCTTGGCCTTTAAAGTTAAAGCGACCGATATACGCACGAGATGCGATTTCGTAATCACCAATCTTCAAGATATCTAAACCACCAGACACTTCTTCCCAAACAGTTTTGTTGTTGTCTAGCGTGTCACGGATCTGACCGACATAAGCCACTTTAACCGATTCACCCAGCGTTACCGTACCGGTATCTGGTTGCTGTTCACCAGTCATCATACGGAATAGCGTGGTTTTACCTGCACCGTTCTCACCCACGATACCCACAATTGCAGCAGGTGGTACTGTGAACGTTAAATCTTTGTACAGTAAGCGATCACCAAACGATTTGCTGATGCCTTCAACTTCTACAACCTTGTTGCCCAGACGTGGGCCAGGTGGAATGTAGATTTCAGAGGTTTCGTTACGTTGCTGGAATTCGCGTGAGTTAAGCTCTTCAAAACGCTCCATACGCGCCTTGTTTTTCTTTTGCTGACCTTTGGCATTTGAACGAACCCATTCAAGTTCTTTTTTCAATGCTTTAGCAAAAGATTCTTCCTGCTTGTTCTCTTGCTCTAAACGGGCATTTTTTTGCTCAAGCCAAGAAGAGTAGTTACCTTGATACGGAATACCCATACCACGGTCAAGCTCAAGGATCCATTCTGCAACGTTATCCAGGAAGTAACGGTCATGCGTAATCGCAACGATGGTACCCGGGAAGTCTTTCAAGAAACGTTCCAACCAAGATACAGATGAAGCATCTAAATGGTTCGTCGGTTCATCGAGAAGCAACATGTCTGGTTTAGACAGAAGTAAACGGCAAAGTGCCACACGGCGGCGTTCACCACCTGAAAGCTTAGATACATCTGCATCCCAAGCAGGCAAGTTCAATGCTGCAGCTGCTTGATCCATCTGGTTCGCAAGGTTATGCGCATCCCAAGTCTGGATAATCGCTTCAAGCTTCTCTTGCTCTTTCGCAAGTGCATCGAAATCCGCATCTTCTGCTGCATATTCAGCAAAGACTTCATCCAGACGTGCCAAGGCATCAAGCGGTTCACGTAAACCATCTTCGACGTTACCACGAACGTCTTTAGTTTCATCTAAAGGTGGTTCTTGCTCAAGATAACCGATTTTTATACCCGGTTGCGCACGTGCTTCACCAGAGAAATCTTTATCTACGCCCGCCATAATACGAAGCAAGGTAGATTTACCTGCACCGTTTAAACCAAGCACACCAATTTTAGCGCCTGGGAAAAATGATAAGGAGATGTCTTTCAGGATTTCGCGCTTAGGCGGAACCATCTTCGACACTCGGTTCATCGTGTAAATATATTGGGCCACGTAGGACTCCTCAACTGAAAAACCAAATGGGGTTAAAACAACCACCCCAGCTCAAAAATGAGCGAAAAAATAATCGGCTATTATACGCAGAAAGCTGCGAAAACATAAGCCATTGCCATGAACTTCAATGCATTGTTACAAGTTTATTGATGATGTTTTTTTAAACAGTTGTTTTCAGTAAAATAAACGACTCAAATCCAGGTCGATATATGAATATTTCATATATTTATTTCAATAAAATTGCACTTTTACTCATATGTGAAAATGCTACACTCAAGCCATAAACTTAAACAAGAAGATCAAACAGAATGAGTTATAAAGCAGAAACCCTTGCGATTCATGCAGGTTATACCCCAGAAGCAACCACCAAAGCTGTGGCAGTGCCGATTTACCAAACCACGTCTTATGCCTTTGACAATACTCAACATGGGGCCGATCTCTTTGATTTAAAGGTTCAGGGCAATATCTATACCCGAATTATGAACCCGACCACTGCGGTTCTGGAACAACGTGTCGCAGCACTGGAAGGTGGAATTGGCGCGCTGGCTTTGGCCTCTGGCATGGCTGCGATTACTTATGCGATTCAGACCATTGCGGAAGCGGGTGACAACATTGCTTCTGTGTCAACGCTATATGGCGGTACCTATAACCTCTTTGCCCATACCCTACCAAAACAGGGCATTGAAGTCCGTTTCTTTGATTATGAAAAGCCGGAAAGTCTGCGTGACTTGATTGATGAAAAAACCAAACTGGTCTTTGTCGAATCGATTGGTAATCCACTGGGTAATATTATTGATCTGGAAGCCATTGCTAAAATTGCACATGAATATGGCGTACCGGTGATTGTCGACAATACCGTTGCCACCCCAGTACTACAAAAATCTTTCGACTTTGGTGCGGATATTGTGGTGCATTCCCTGACCAAATATATCGGTGGTCATGGCAATTCCATTGGCGGCATTATTGTGGATAGCGGCAAATTCCCGTGGGGTAAATATCCTGAACGTTTCCCTGCCCTGAATACGCCTGATCCAAGCTACCATGGCGTGAACTATGTCGAAGTTTTGGGGGAAGCAGCATATATCGCACGTGCGCGTGTAGTGCCACTGCGTAATACCGGCGCTGCGATCAGTCCGCAGAATGTGTTTTTGATTCTGCAAGGTCTGGAAACTTTAAGCTTGCGTATGGAACGTCATACCGAAAATGCACTGAAAGTCGCTGAATATCTGCAAAAACATCCTAAAGTGAAATGGGTCAATTACGCCGGCCTGAAAGATCACCCACAGCATGCCTTGGCACAGAAATATGTGAAAGGTAAACCTTCTGCCATTCTGACCTTTGGGGTAGAACATAGTCTCGAAGGCGGCACACGTTTTATTGATGCCCTGCAATTGTTCACCCGTCTGGTCAATATCGGCGACGCTAAAAGTCTGGCCTGCCATCCGGCGACTACTACGCATCGTCAGCTCAATGCCGAAGAGTTAAAATCGGCAGGCGTCAGTGAGGATATGGTGCGTTTATCCATTGGGATTGAACATAGTGATGACCTGATTGCCGATCTGGAACAGGCGCTGGCGGCCGTTTAAAAAGGTGCCCGAGCCGCTTCGAAACCTCATCATTTTGGTGAGGTTTTTTTATTTATTTTCTAAAACAGCCACTTGCTTTACTTTTTATTTTCATGTTAAAAGTTAAATGAAAGAGTGAACACAAATAGAGCAATTACTCTAATTTTTATTTTAATTTCAATACTTTAATTTATAGATTTTCCTGAAGAATTGGTTATCATATCTGGACTCACCTTCGCTCTCATCTTCTGTTAGAGCGCCATAGACCTTTAATAAAAATAATTTGAACGCTGACTTCAAATTAGGGATAACAAACGTGAAAACTAGACTACACAAACAACTGGAAAAACGTGTTGCAGGTAAAACCGTCCTGATTACCGGTGCATCCAGCGGTATTGGTTTAACGACAGCACATCAACTGGCTGATGCAGGTGCCCATGTTTTACTGGTGGCCCGTACTCAGGAAACCCTAGAACAAGTAAAATCAGAAATTGAAGCCAAAGGCGGCAAAGCCTCAATCTTTCCATGTGATTTAAACAATATGGAAGCGATTGATGAAGTTTCCAAACAGATTATTGCCTCAGTCGATCATATTGATATTCTGATCAATAATGCAGGACGTTCGATTCGCCGTGCCGTACATGAGTCGGTAGATCGTTTTCATGATTTTGAACGTACCATGCAGCTGAACTATTTCGGCGCGGTGCGTCTGGTGATGAATATCCTGCCGCAAATGATGATTCGTCGCGCGGGTCATATTATTAACATCAGTTCGATTGGCGTACTGGCCAATGCCACCCGT
Organism: Acinetobacter sp. TWP2-2-3; assembly: GCF_049896445.1. Classification (GTDB taxonomy): domain Bacteria; phylum Pseudomonadota; class Gammaproteobacteria; order Pseudomonadales; family Moraxellaceae; genus Acinetobacter. The sequence goes on along the minus strand of NZ_JAFCUI010000004.1, from coordinate 102,074 downwards.
TTTTCGGCCTATGTCGCATCAAAAGCTGCGCTGGACGCCTTTAGCCGCTGCCTGTCTGCAGAAGTGCATTCGCATAAAATCGCAATCACGTCGATCTATATGCCTTTGGTGCGCACCCCGATGATTGCGCCGACCAAAATCTATAAATATGTACCGACGCTTTCTCCGGAACAGGCGGCTGACCTGATTGCCTATGCGATTGTGAAACGTCCGAAGAAAGTGGCGACCGGTTTGGGCCGTCTGGCTTCCATTACCTATTCAATTGCACCGGATATCAACAATGTCTTGATGTCGATTGGCTATAACCTGTTCCCAAGTTCAACTGCATCTGTGGGTCAGCCACAAAAATTAAACTTGGTGCAAAAAGCATATGCACGTCTGTTCCCGGGCGAACACTGGTAATTTTTCATACGGATAATTGAATCACAATACGAGCCGCCAACCAGGCGGCTTTTCTCTGTCTCATTTTTGCAAGATCTGAAATAAAGTGGACTGATTTAAAAAACCACGACACAGCCTGTCCTGATCAACACAGATTTTTGCCGCAAATGCTGCGAGATCACGTACACTATCAGCGGATATTTCCTATCCGTATTTTTATATTTTGATTGAAATGATGGAAACCCTTATGAACAACGCGCAATGGCTCGATGAAGTAAAATTTAACGAACAAGGATTAGTCCCTGCCATTGCCCAGCATCATCAAACTGGACGTGTGTTGATGGTAGCCTGGATGAACCGTGAAGCTTTGGCTTTAACTGCCGAAAAAAATCAGGCAGTGTATTTCTCTCGTTCACGCAGCAAGTTATGGCATAAGGGCGAAGAATCAGGACATTTTCAGACCGTACATGAAATCCGTCTGGACTGTGATGCCGACGTGATTGTGCTGCAAATTGAACAGCATGGTGGTATTGCCTGCCATACCGGCCGTGAATCATGTTTCTATCGCAAGCTCACGCCAATGGGCTGGGAAATTGTCGATGCACAGCTGAAAGATCCGTCTGCGATTTATGGTGAAAAATCCACGAATCCGCATACGCTGGCGATGCAAGCGTCAACCGCGCAATCTGAGCAGGTCGAAGTCCTGTCTTATCTGGGCCAGATGATGGCAGAACGCAAACAGGCCGATCCGGACTCCTCTTATGTGGCCAAGCTGTATCATAAAGGCCTGAACAAGATTCTGGAAAAAGTCGGTGAAGAAAGCTTTGAAACCGTGCTGGCAGCCAAAGACTTTGATCAGGACGCTTCGGCAGACCATAAAAATGATCTGATCTATGAAGTGGCAGATCTGTGGTTCCATACCATCGTGATGCTGGGTTATTTCGACCTGGATGTGCAATTGGTATTAAATGAACTGGCACGCCGCCAAGGCTTGTCCGGTCTGGTCGAAAAAGCCAACCGTCAGCATTAAGCCTTGAATTCATCTGTGTCTGATTTAAAAAAACCGACCGCGACCTATGAGCAGGCCACTGCCATTGATAACGCACGTCTGGGCAAATCCTTTAAAGTGATTGCCTATGCAGGCACAGGTAAAACCACGACCCTGCAAATGATCAGTGATGCCATGCCACAAAGACGTGGCATGTATCTGGCTTTTAACAAGGCCATTGCCAGTGAAGCACAGGCCAAGTTTCACCGGGGTGTCGATTGCCGTACTTTTCACTCGCTGGCATTTCGCAGTGTTCCACGTGGAGTCACCGACAAACTGCGCTTGCCACGCTTGAGTCCAAGTTTTATTGCCAAAGAATACCGGCTTGAACCGATGACCATGCGCCGTATGATGGGTGGGCGTTATGAAAAATATGTCTTGATGCCTTCGCGTCTGGCAAGTTTGGTTGCCAATGCGGTCGGCTATTTCTGCTCGACCAGTTCGCAATACCCTGCCCCACGGCATATTCAGGCGCCGAGCTGGTTGCATCCGGATGATATCGAGACTTTACAGAAGAAACTTTATCCGGCAGTCGAACGACGCTGGCTAGAGTCGATTGATCCAAATCATCAGGCCGGCATCGGTCATGACATTTATCTGAAGCTCTGGGCGCTGTCCGAGCCAAATATCCCGGCCGATTATGTACTATTCGATGAAGCTCAGGATGCCGATCCCTTAATGCTGGGAATTCTACTGAAACAGCGCAGCACCCAGGTGATTTATGTCGGAGACGCGCATCAGCAGATTTATGCCTGGCGTGGCGCAGTCAATGCCATGCAGCAACTGCCCTTACCTGAATCGCGCCTGACCACCTCATTTCGTTTTGGTCCTGAAATTGCCCTGAATGCCAATGCCATTTTAGGTGCCTTAAATGAAACTGTGCCTTTACTCGGCAATCCGCAATTAGACTCTAAAGTCGTGAATAAACCGCATACCAAAATGCGCGATGCAATTTTATGCCGGACCAATGCTCGTGCAATGGAATTGTTATTAGCGGGTTTAGTTCGTGGCGATAAAGTCAGCCTGCAAGCCGATCACGTCAAACTGAATCGTTTTGTCGATGCGGCTGCCATGCTGAAACAGGGCAAACGTGTGGTTGATGTGCCGGAACTGGCCTGGTTCAACTCCTGGCATGATGTCCATGAATACTGTGAAACTAATGAAGGCAGTGACATCAAGCCACTGGTCAAACTGGTGGACGAACATGGCACCGATCCGCTGAAAAAAGCTCTGGCTAAAATCACACCAATTGCCCAGGCCGACTATATTATTTCCACGGCACACAAGGCCAAAGGTCTGGAATGGGATCGGGTTCATATTGAAGATGACTATCAGTTTAAGCTGAATGAAAAAGACCATAAAATTAGTGATGAAGAATTAAGATTACTTTACGTGGCCTGTACACGTGCTAAAGTGAGTTTAAATATTCATCACATTTATGACCTGATTCAGCAACTGAAAATCAAGATGCCGCAGTCGCTTCGGCAGGCAGTCGGTTAAAGTGCATGGCATGGATGTAAACATCATGGGACAGGTGATCTATGCACATCCAAGCGTTTCAACTGAAACACACACTGCATTTTTCCGACATTCAGCTTCAGTTTAATTATCCGCAATGCCCGGCCACCTTGATTCTGGGCAATCAGGGAACTGGCAAAACTACGCTTTTACGTTTTAGCTATCAGGCACTGACCTGGTTTGCAGCCCGTTATCGCGACAGCCGTGCTGCAGGTCTGGTGATGCAAGATCAGGACATCATGCAAAACCGGCTGCAATCCAAAATTGACATCCGGATTGGTTTTCCTGAAGAGATGGGCAGCTTGCCAGAATCCAGTCAGTCTGAGCCTGCGAACCTACAAAGCTGTTCATGGCAAATCTACAAGACCCTAAACAGTCAGGGTCTGGGTTTTAGCAAAGCAGAAACCTCACAGCTTGAAAGCATGCTCAGCCTGTATCACAAAGCCCGCTTGCACGATCCCCTGCTCGGTTTGCCGCTAATTGCCTATTATCCGGCTGAACGCTTTACCAATGAAGTCAATCTGCTCAGCAAAAATAACCCGGCCATTCTCCAGTCCGCACATGCTTATGAAATCGCTGCGATTCCTTTCACCACCTTTGCCCGTTTTTTTGAATGGTTTCGTGAAATCAGTGATATTGAAAATGCGCAAAGTGCCAAGATTATGGATCAGATTTTGTCGCGTGCCTTGCAGCAGTCTGAAAACATTCGCGCAGATGAACTGGCCCGGCAGATCGAGAAAGCCCAGGCACATCTGCATGCACCGAATCTCACCGCTTTAAAACAGGCTCTGTCACTGATCCTGCCAGAAGTCAGTCAAATTTATTTAAAATATCAGCCCAAGCTGCAATTGATGGTGACCTATCAGCAACAAACTTTCACGTTCCAGCAACTGCCCAACAGTATCCGCAACTGGATTGCGCTGGTGGGTGACATTGTACGGCGGCTTTGTCTGTTGAATACCAACAGTTTATTCCCGTGTCAGGAAGGTACAGGCGTTTTGTTGATTGATGCAATTGATCATCAACTGGATCAGGAGATGGCAGCAGTGATCCTGTCACGCCTGCATCAGGCTTTTCCTAACTTGCAGATTATTGCGACCGGCAACCGGCCTGAATTACTGGAACAGGCGCAAGGCTTTCAATGTCTGAAACTGGAAAATAAACAGCTGCACCCCATTCATCTTGAAAGTATGAAAACCCAGTTTGATCAGATCTACGCAGAGCTGGAATTGCAGCGAAATAAAGATATCTCGCCTGAAGATACTTTACTGGAAACGGTCACCGAACCCATCACACCGCTTGCTGTATTGCAAATGATTCAACAACAGTTAAATCCGGAACAGCAACAAGAATTGCTCGCTTTACTTGCTCAGGAGCATCATCCGACGCTACCTCAGTCGCTCTAAACAGATTCAAAAAAATAAGAGCGACTGTTTGAGTAAACAAGGAAGCCTTTTCAGCATTCTCTTTTTGCCCTGATTAAACTATTTTGAGTCAAATTTACAATCAATGCCTGCAATTTAATCTTAATTTTCGGTCATTTCTGGATGATCTGTTTAAGCATGCAGCGCCTGTTAAATCCGAGCCGGCGTATAATTTATAAGTTCCACATAAAAACGTTGATGTTGTTGTTATCCTGTAATATGATCGGTTTTATTTGCGAATTTCATTGTAAAATCGGAATTTGCTATCGTTTATAAGTTGCGCAATACAACTGTTTTATATTCTTTTTGAATATTCTTTTGGCTTTCAAGATTGAGAAGTTTGGGTCGCTCCTTGGGGTCCTGTAATCCTTGAAAGATAAAGATTCACCTTAGGTTGATCAAAACCTAAATCATGACAATGGATACGAGTGTGCTGCCGATTATTATATTGTTACCGTTAGTATTAGGCACAACCCTTGTCTCGTGGCTGAAGCAATTTTCGCGCGGGGTAACGGCTTTAGGGGCAATTGGTGTCAGCCTCAGCAGTTTCTTATTATTATTGAGTCAGGCGCCCGCCATATTTGATGGTGCAGTGATTACCCAGACCTGGTCCTGGCTGCCCCAGCTCGGCATCGATTTCAGTTTTCGCCTGGATTCTCTGGGACTGCTGTTTGCCTTGCTGATCAGCGGAATTGGTACACTGATTTATATTTATGCCTATTATTATCTCAATCCAAAAAATTCACTGAGCAAACTGTATCTCCTGCTGATGCTATTTATGGCGGCGATGCTCGGAATTTCATTGTCGAATAACCTGATTATCTTATTGATTTTCTGGGAACTGACCAGTATTTCATCTTTCCTGCTGGTGGGTTACTGGAGCAATTACGAAGCGGCGCAACGTGGTTCGCGTATGGCCCTGACCATTACCGGAATGGGTGGTCTGGCGATGCTGGGCGGTTTTGTCCTGCTTGGTCAAATTACCGGCACTTATCAGCTTGACCAAATCCTGACGATGACTGAGCAGATTCAGTCCCATCATTTATTTGTTCCAACCTTGTTGCTGATTTTACTTGGTGCCTTTACCAAAAGTGCGCAGTTCCCGTTCCACTTCTGGTTGCCGAATGCCATGGCTGCACCGACACCGGTCTCTGCCTATTTGCACTCGGCCACCATGGTCAAAGCCGGTTTATTCCTGGTCGCACGTTTGCTCCCGATCTTTGCCGGCGCTGCACTGTTTCATAATATTGTGACCTTTGTTGGTCTGTTTACCCTGTGCATGGCCTCCTTCTTTGCCATTTTTAAGGAAGACCTGAAAGGCTTGCTCGCCTATTCCACCATCAGCCATTTAGGTCTGATCATGTGTCTGCTCGGGATTGGTTCACCATTGGCTGTTGCAGCAGCGATTTTCCACATTATTAACCATGCCACCTTTAAAGCGGCACTGTTTATGATTGCCGGCATCATCGATCATGAATCTGGTACCCGTGACTTACGTAAATTGTCTGGCTTGTGGCAATTACTGCCATTTACCGCCACGCTGACCATGATCACGGCAGCATCCATGGCGGGTGTACCCTTGACCAATGGTTTCCTGTCCAAGGAAATGTTCTTTACCGAACTGGTCGCCAGTTTAAGTGGTCCACTTATGGTCGGCTCTGCTATTGTCGCGACACTGGCCGGGATTTTTGCGGTGGCTTATTCCATTCGACTGGTGCATGGAGTCTTTTTCGATGGTCCGCTAGGCAAACAGGTCCCAAATAAAGATGCACATGAGCCTGCCTTTGGTATGCGCGCACCGGCAACCTTATTGGCAATTTTATGTATTTTAGTCGGTCTATTACCCGCTCTTCTAGTAGAAAAAATTGTCAATAGCACCACTCAAGCGACAACCCAAAATTTTGATTTTGAAGGTACCCATCTGGCGCTTTGGCATGGTTTCAACCTGCCGCTGCTGATGAGTGTGATCGCTCTGCTCGGCGGAATAATCTTTTACTTTTCTCTCGCCAAAGGTGGCGCCTTACGTGAAATCGACTTGGATCCAAAACTGGGCCGCTTACAGGGCCGGGTGCTGTTCGACCTGTTTTTGAAAAATTTGCTGCTGAATTCACGCCGTTTCCGCCGTACCACTGAAAATGGCAAATTACAAAGCTATTTATTGTGGATTGTGATTTTTACCATCGGGCTGGTGGGATTCCCATTACTCAGCAATGCGGTGGGTACGGGTACGCGCGAGCTGACCCATGCTCCTGCCTTGGCGATTATCCTGTGGTTACTGCTGTTCTCCGCCTGCTGGATGCTGCTGTGGTTCCATCATGAGCGCATTAAAGCTGTCCTCATTAGCGGTGCAGTCGGTCTGGTCGTCACCATGGTCTTTATCGGCTTCTCGGCTCCCGATCTGGCGCTGACCCAGATTACGGTCGATGTGGTCACCACTGTTCTGCTACTGATGAGTTTATCTTTACTGCCACAATTAACTCCGTATGAATCGAGCCCGACCCGTCGCTGGCGCGATGCCATTATTGCCTTGGGCGGCGGTCTCGGGATTGCGGCAATTGCCTGGCTGATCATGACCCGTGATCACAATTCCATTTCATGGTTCTTCCTGCAACAGTCCATTCCTCTGGGCGGCGGAACCAATGTGGTGAATGTGATTCTGGTCGACTTCCGTGGTTTCGATACCTTTGGCGAAATTACCGTACTCGGCATTGCAGCCATTGGTGTTCTGAGCCTGATGGATGGCATGCGTGCGCATGGCACCACCATGACCCAAGGACTGACCTATCGTTTTAATCCTTCCCCGCTGATGTTGCGTATTACCGCATCCTGGATTTTGCCGGTCGCGCTGGTAGTCAGCCTGTATATCTTTATGCGTGGCCATAACCTGCCAGGCGGTGGATTCATTGCCGGACTGGTGACGTCACTGGCACTTATTATTCAATATATCGCAGTGGGACAGGACAAAACCGAACAGTTGCTGGGCGCTAAATCCGGTCGTCTCTATGAAATCTGGATTGGAGTCGGCTTAACCATTGCCGGTTTGACCGGTGTCGCGGCCTGGTTCTGGTCACGTCCATTCCTGACCAGTGCACATATTTATGTCTCTCCGCCCATCATTGGAGAAATGCATTTAGCTTCGGCTGCACTGTTTGATGTCGGCGTCTATGTCACTGTTGTCGGTGCGACCATGCTGATGATTTCGGTCTTGGGCGATTCACGTCACTCAAGCATGACTGGCCCCGTACCAAGAGGATAATAGAATGATCAGTTTAGAATTTTTATTAGCCTCTGCGATTGGCCTGCTGACAGCCACAGGCATTTATCTGATCCTGCGGGCGCGTACCTTCCCGGTGGTGTTGGGCTTGGCCATGATTGGTTATGCGGTCAACCTGTTTTTATTTGCCATGGGCCGGATTCAGATGAATTCGCCTGCAGTATTAACCGAAGCCGCGAATGTGACTGACCCTCTACCTCAGGCACTGGTGCTGACGGCCATCGTGATTGGCTTTGCCACCACTGCCTTTATTGTCCAACTGGCACTGCGTAGCCGCTACGAATCAGGAACAGACCACGTTGACTCAAAAGAAGATATCCCCCAGATTGATCCACGTGAGGATGAGCCTTAATGACTGATCTTCTCAATTTCTGGACTCAACATACTCCTATTTTCAGCATTCTTTTGCCGGCCTTTACCGCTTTTGCCTTGGTACTTTTGGGAAATCCGGGTGCAGGCTCTCTGATCACGGACTGGCGTCAACCCTGGCGTCGTGGTATCAGCCATCTCTCGGGAATCTTGGGCCTGATCATTGCCGTTAGCTATCTGATAAACAGCAGCGAGGGCCAAATCAGCGTATACACCCTCAGCGAATGGGCAGCACCATTCGGGATCGTGCTGGTGCTGGATCAGCTCTCGGCCATGATGCTGGTGTTGACCTATGCGCTCGCCTTGCCTGTGGTCTGGTATGCCAGCAAAGAATGGGACTTACGCGGCCGTTATTTCCATGCCATGGTGCATTTCCTGCTGATGGGTCTGACTGGTGCATTCCTGACAGGCGATTTGTTCAACCTGTTTGTGTTCTTTGAAATTTTGCTGATGGCGTCTTATGTACTGCTGTTGCATGGACAAGGTAAGGCACGTTTTCAGCTGGGAATTCACTATGTCACCATTAACCTGCTGGCGTCTGCGCTATTCCTGATTGGACTCGGGATGATTTATGGCAGTGTCGGTAGCCTGAATATGGCCGATGTGGCCCGTTTGATGCCAACACTTGCAGAAGATCAGCATAAACTGGCCGTTGCCGGTGGCTTGATGCTCTTCGTGGTATTTGGAATCAAAGCAGCAATGCTGCCGGTGGGTTTCTGGTTACCCAAAACCTATGCGGTGGCCACGACTCCTGTAGCAGCGCTCTTTACTATCATGACTAAAGTCGGGATTTATGCAATTTTGCGTATCAACGGCACGGTTTTTGATGATGAATATAGCCATCAGATTCTGATGAACTGTCTGCTGGTGATTGGTCTGGTCACATCCGTCTATGGGGTAATCTGTGCAATTGGCACCGAACGTCTGCGCCGTTTTGTCGGTTTTATGGTGCTGTCTTCAGTCGGAACGATTCTGGTGGCCATTGGCCTGAATAATACTGCAGCCTGGGCGGGTGCGCTGTATTATCTGGTACACAGTACCCTGATTGCGGCCGCATTTTATATTCTGTCGGGCTGGATTACCTCGCAGCGCGGTGAATTTAAAGATCATTTTAAAATCGCCCCACTGATGAAACAGAATAAGCTAGTTTCGATTGTCTATTTCATCATCGCCTTGATGATGGCAGGCCTGCCACCGTTTAGTGGATTTTTCGGTAAAGTCTTTATTTTGCAGGCTTCTGCTAATTCAGATTATCAGATGATTATTATCCTGACCATTTTGCTGGTAAGTTTTCTCAGTATTCTGGCTTTTACCCGGGTCGGTTTTATCCTGTTCTGGCGTTCGAGCAGACCTGAAGATGATCTTGATTCTGAAGAGTTTCATAAATATGAAGCCCTACCGAGTAAAGCACCGGCACGCAATGACCGGGTGATTTATATATTGCTGGCAGGCTTAACCGCCTACGTGGTGTTTGCCGGACCGATCTATCAATATAATTATCAGACTGCGGAACAGATCAAAAACAATTCGGTCTATGAAGCCGCGCTGTTAAAACCGGATGCAGAAGGTCAGTTTATTAGCGTCCAGCCATTCGATCCGAAGTATTTGCCAGAAACCAAATATGGTGGTGAGGTGATAGATCCTAATGCGCATCTAATTCCTTATGTGATTTCAGAAGCGACCTTGAAGGGTGAAAATATTTCTGAATTCAAGCAACGCCAGATTGACCAGCAGCACATTGAACAGACCGAATATGATGATAATCAACTTAAACCGGCGGAGGGACCTTAATGGCTGAATCATTATTTCAACGCTGGTTCCCGCATCCGCTGGTTTCTGTGATTGTGGGACTGAGCTGGGTTTTACTGGCACACAGCCTGGACGCTGGAACATTGCTGATGGCCTTGCTACTCGCGGTGATCATTCCACGTATGGTCGAACCCTTTATTGACTATACCCCGAATATCCAGTGGACTCCTGCCCTGCGCCTGTTCTTTGTCGTAGTTTGGGACATTGTTGTAGCCAATATTAAAGTGGCCAAACTGGTGCTAGGACCGACGAAGAATCTGCATCCAAAATGGTTCCGTGTGCCTTTAGATACCGAACATGAAGAAGTCAACACCTTGCTGGCGATGATTATTACCACTACACCGGGCACGGTATCTGCAGGGATTGACCAGGATCGTGGTGATATTCTGGTACATGCCTTAAGCACAGATGATGAAGCGGCCGAAATCGAGCTGATTAAGCAGCGCTATGAACGCCCGCTCATTGAGATTTTTAATGCACGATCAGGAGAAAAAGCATGACAATTCTACCTTATGCATTATTGATTTGTCTGGGTGCGGTCACCATCTCCATGTTACTGTGTCTGATCCGGCTGATTACCGGTCCCTCTATTGTTGATCGCCTGTTGGCACTGGATACCCTGTTCCTAAATGCCACCTGTCTGGTGGTGATTTTGGGTATTTACTGGAGCAGCACATTTCTGTTTGAAGGCGCTCTCTTGGTCGCGATGCTGGGCTTTGTCTCTACCGCAGCCTTGGCGCGTTATTTCACCACTGGCCATGTCATCGACTAGGAGTTTTTAAATGTCTTTAATTTTAGAAATACTGGTGTCGATTTTTCTATTGATTGGTGCTTTCTTTATGCTGGTTGGCGGAATCGGGATGGTGCGCTTACCCGATCTGTTCATGCGTCTGCATGCACCGACCAAATCCAGTACTTTGGGCCTCGGCAGTTTTTTAATTGCGGCGATGATTTTCTCTGCCATGTATGGCCGTTTCGGTTTTGCTGAAGTGCTGATTACCCTGTTCGCCTTTATCACTGCGCCAGTATCTGCCAATCTGATGGCACAGGCTGCATTACATTTGCGTTTACGTTCTTTGAGTGGTGAAGTACCGGAAACGCTAGAACGCCCCCTGCCTTGGCAGCGTTCACGCCGTCGTACCTTTTATGAAAAGAAAATCAATCGCAATGATGATTTAGATTAATTGAGCAAGCGATTCCAGTTCTCCCAAATCTCAAAATAGAGAGATAAAAAAAGCCACCCGAAGTTGGCTTTTTTAGTCCTAAAACTTATTCATCATCTTTTTTTGCTTCAGCTTCAGGTAAGTCCTTCACTGCTTCAGCGATCAGACCAAACATATAGTTACCATATGCATTGGTCTTATCGTAATGGAAACGTAGACGAGGCGTAATACGGGTTTTGATACGACGACTCAGCTCGTGGCGCAGGAAACCAGATGCTTTGTTCAACACATCCAGAGTTTCTTTATTGGCCTCTTGGCTTTGCTCATCGCCAAGTTCACGTCCCATCACAGTGACATAAACTTCCGCATATCCCAGGTCTGGGCTCACCTTCACCGCAGAGATGGTCACCAGACCACCTAAGCGTGGATCTTTCAGCTCCTGACGGATCAGTTCGGACAACTCGCGTTGTACTGTATCCGCCATACGCTTCAGACGTTGACTACCCGCCATTAAAGACTCCGTTTAATCAGTTGAACATCGTACACTTCGATCTTATCAAGTGCTTTGATGTCTTTATAGCCTTTCACCGCAAGACCACATTCCATACCGGCACGAACTTCTTCAACCACTTCTTTGTAGCGACGAAGAGATTCAAGCTCGCCCTGGAACACAACCACGTCATCACGTAATACACGAATCGGTTTGTTACGATGCAATACGCCTTCAAGTACCATACAGCCCGCAGCCGCACCAAACTTACTTGAGTGGAATACTTCACGTACTTGTGCAACACCCAGAATCGTTTCACGATGTTCAGGTGCAAGCTTACCGCTCATTGCTGCTTTCACATCATCAATCAATTGATAGATGATTGAGTAATAACGAATGTCGATACTGTCTGCATCTGCTTTTTGACGCGCAGCGTTATCCGCACGTACGTTAAAGCCAAGTAGAACTGCTTCTGAAGATTCAGCCAGTGTCACGTCAGACTCAGTGATCGCACCTACACCAGAACCGATGATACGTACTTTAACTTCGTCAGTCGCAAGCTCAGCAAGTGCAACGTGTAATGCTTCCAAGGTACCACGTACGTCAGTTTTCAACACAACGTTCACGATAGGCACATCTTTCTTGCCCATAGACGCCATGATGTTTTCAAGACGCATTGCAGATTGACGCTCAAGACGTTTTTGACGTTCACGATCCATACGCGCATCGGCAACTTCACGTGCTTTCTTCTCGTCACTCACCACAAGAACTTCGTCACCCGCCATTGGTGCTTCTGGAAGACCCAGAATTTCCACCGGAATCGAAGGACCTGCAGATTTGATACGCTGACCATTTTCATCCGTCATCGCACGAACGCGACCATAAGATGAACCGGCAAGAACGAGATCACCTACTTTCAATGTACCGTTTTGAACCAGAATAGACGTTACCGCACCACGGCTGTTGTCTACACGTGCTTCAATTACGACACCTTGTGCAGCGCCTTCTTCCGATGCTTTAAGCTCTAGAAGTTCAGCTTGAATCGAAATAATATCAAGAAGTTCATCAATGCCTTGACCAGTATGTGCAGAAACCATTGCTACTGGAACGTCACCACCCCATTGTTCTGGCACGATTTCTTTCACAGTCAATTCATTCAATACGCGATCTGGATCAGCAGATTCTTTATCCATCTTGTTGATTGCAACAATGATTGGTGTACCTGCAGCACGTGCATGGTCAATTGCTTCTGCAGTTTGTGGCATTACACCATCATCTGCTGCAACAACCAGAACCACGATATCTGTTGCTTTCGCACCACGTGAACGCATTGCAGTAAATGCTGCGTGTCCCGGAGTATCAAGGAATGTAATCATACCTTTATCAGTAGTTACATGGTAAGCACCGATATGCTGTGTGATACCGCCCGCTTCCCCAGCAGCCACTTTGGCACGACGAATACGGTCAAGCAGCGATGTCTTACCATGGTCAACGTGACCCATAATGGTAACAACAGGCGCACGCGTAGATTGCGCACCACGTGCTTCTTCAGCTGCTTCAAGCAAGTTATCTTCAGCTTGTGTATCAGAAACCAGTACCGGGTTATGGCCCATTTCCTCAACAACAAGTGCAGCAATTTCTTGATCAATCGCCTGGTTCTGAGTAACCAATTCACCCATTTTCATGAGTGATTTAATCACTTCACGAACCTTAACTGCCATTTTCGCAGCCAAGTCAGCAACGACAATCGTTTCACCGATTTCAACATCGTAAACCTGTTTTTTCACAGGTTTTTCGAAGCCGTGCTTGTTGCCCTGGCTAGTTTTTAAACCGCGCTTAGGCTGTTTGCTGAAGCTTTGCTCTTCCTGACCACGACGACCACCTTTTTTAGGTGCACGCGCGCTCGGCGTATTCGTACCACGTTTGATTTCGCGGTCTTCTTTGGCAAAAGAGTCTTCATATGCCTGACCAACAAGGCCGGCAGCCAGAGGAGAATCATCAACAACACGAATCGTTGCAGTGGTATCTTCCGCGGTGTACTTGGACGCCATTTGACGCATTTGTTCAAGCGTACGTTGCTGCGCTTCTTCAGCCGCTTTACGACGTGCCGCTTCTTCAACAGCTTTTAATTTTGCTGCTTCTGCTTCACGTGCCTTTTTCTGTTCAGCGGTTTCAGTTGGTTTAACAACTTGCTTCACAATCGGCTTGTTGGTTGATTTGCGTTTTACCACAACTGCAGCTTTAGAAACTTCTTGCTTGTCGCTGGTTTGCTTTGCAGCAGCACGCATCGCCTCTAAAGCTTTATTCGCGTTATTTACGCCAGTTTTTGGAGCTTCAGCAGAAGCAGCTTGCGCTGTATTCTGTTCAGGCGCAGCTTTGGCCTGTTGCTCAGCCTTGGCTTTCGCCAATGCTTCTGCTTTGATCTGTTCTGGATCCGGCTTAACAAATGTATGCTTCTTGCGAACTTCTACATTAATCGTTTTCGCCTTACCTGAAGTACTGGCTACTTTAGCCGTACTAGTCGTTTTACGTTTCAACGTGATTTGCCCTGCTTGGCTTTCTGAACCCTGTGACTTTTTCACATGGCTCATCAAGCTGTCTTGTTGTTCGGTGGTAATAATATCGTCAGCTTTACGCTGTGGTAAACCTGCCTCACGAACCTGCTCTAGGAGCTTCTCAACTGGACGACCCACATTGAGGGCTAACTCTTTAATCGACTTGTCCGTCATATACTACCTCCTAGTTAAACCATGATTCGCGCGCTTTCATAATGAGTTGACCTGCTTTCTCAGCACCCAAACCTTCAATATCTTCGATATCGTCAGTCGCCTGATCTGCTAAATCATCCACTGTTACCACACCACGAGCTGCTAGCGCTTGCGCGATCTCTACTGTCATGCCTTCCATTGCAACAAGTTCTTCACTTGGCGCTTGTATGTTCTCTTGCTGTTGTAATGCATCAGCAAGTGCAATTTCTTTCGCACGGCTTTGCAGTAGTTCAACCAGTTCCGCATCCAGTTCGATTTCATCAAACGTTTCTGCAGGGACATAAGCAATTTCTTCAAGCGAGGTGAAGCCCATTTCTACCAATGCCATCGCCAAATCTTCCGCGATATCCAGACGGGTAACAAACATGTCCAGATATTGTTGCGCTTCGTTTTGTTGACGGGCGTAGTATTCCTCTTCCAGCATCATGTCCAGCTTGTAGCCAGTCAATTCAGATGCCAGACGAACGTTCTGACCTTGTGAACCAATCGCACGTGCCAACTGATCGCTGGTTGCGAAAATGATATCTGCAGTACGTGCATCTTCATCGATGACAATACTCGATACATCTGCTGGTTCCAATGCACTTGCGATATATTGCGCAGGATCATCCGACCAAACTACCACATCAATACGCTCGCCATTGAGCTCTTGCTGTACAGCCTGAATACGGGTACCACGCATACCAATACAAGCACCCACCGGGTCAATACGGTGGTCATTGGTTTTCACTGCAATTTTAGCACGAACGCCTGGTTGGCGAGCCGCCGCTTTAATTTCAATGATTTCTTCAGAAATCTCAGGGATTTCTTTCTTCATCAATGCAATCAGCATATCCGGTTTAGCACGTGACAGTTGTAACTGCGCACCACGACCTTCACGGTTGACATTAAACAGAATTGCATTCACGCGTTGCTTCGGACGAAGGATTTCTTTCGGAATCATTTCTTCACGAGCAAGATACGCTTCAGCATTGTCACCTAGGTCAATGATAAAACCGTCTTTGGTTTGTTTTTTCACTTCACCGTAGATCAGCTCGCCGACTTTAGATTCGTAAGCATCGGCTACAAGTGCACGTTCTGCTTCACGGATCTTCTGTACGATCACTTGCTTGGCAATTTGCGCTGCAATACGACCGAAGTCAATCGATTCAACTTCAAGCTCACGAATGTCCCCAATCGACCATTTTGCCGGATCGACATCAGAGATGGCATCCTGACAAGCTGGCATTTCATGGTCTTCGTCTGCAACCACTTCCCACTGACGGAAAGTACGATAGTCACCTGTTTTACGATCAATTTCCACACGTAAACGTGCTTCTTCCGAATGTGTTCCTTCGTAGAATTTTTTCTTTGTCGCAGCAACTAAAGCTTGCTCAAGCGCTTCAAAGATCGCTTCACGAGGTACACCTTTTTCGTTACTAACCGTTTCAACGACGGTCAGAATTTCACGTGCCATACGTCACCTATTCGTTAAATTTTTATTTATTAAATTAATCTTGGAAGACCAAATTTGCTTTATCGATATTGTGACTGTCGATCTCCAATACCTGTTGCTTTTCTACTTCAACCTGAATCATTTCATTTTCAAGATCGACAGCAACCAGTTTGGCCTGGAATTTACGACGGTTATCTACCGCACTGATCAAACGTAGTGCTACGGTATGACCGATATAGCCTGACATCTGCTCGAGCTGGAAGAATGGACGGTCCCAGCCTGGCGAAGATACTTCAAGTGAATATTCACCCGAGATCGGATCATGAACATCCAGCATTGCGCCCACTTGCTGCGTGACACGCACACAATCCTGAACGCCAATACCACGCCCCTGCTCTTCTTCACCATCTTCATTGATTGCTGGTGCAACGCTCTCATCGACTGGCTTGTCGATGTAAATACGTAATAACGAACATTTACCCTGTGGCAGGAATTCGATCCCCCAAAGGTTTACATTACAGGCTTCAACTGCTGGTGCAATCAAGTCCTGAAGTGCTTGAGTTTTATTTGATAGCTTCATTTACTCTCGTCATCTGGTGCGATTTTATGATCTATTTGACCACTACAAACCAATACAAACTATAGTAGTAGTGAAACATGGAGATTTGACCAAATAATGTCGACACTACACGATAGCCAATAAAAAAGGGCGTAAATCGCCCCAATTAATGCACAATTTAAGATTTTTTCAAATCCCACTGTGCAAAAAGGCCCACCTTGTTGTGAGCCTCTTTTTAGAAACTTGGTAGCGGGAGCTGGATTTGAACCAACGACCTTCGGGTTATGAGCCCGACGAGCTACCAGACTGCTCCATCCCGCATCAACGTGCAAAAATTATATACAAAAGATGAGAACTTTTCAATCAAAACCACATCATTCTGCATATTTGTCATCTGTCGCTGAAAATTGGTAGCGGGAGCTGGATTTGAACCAACGACCTTCGGGTTATGAGCCCGACGAGCTACCAGACTGCTCCATCCCGCATCAGCGTACAAATAACATTCAGTTTAAAAAAACTTAAACTGCTTTTAAAGTTTGCATCTTTAAAAGATTGGTAGCGGGAGCTGGATTTGAACCAACGACCTTCGGGTTATGAGCCCGACGAGCTACCAGACTGCTCCATCCCGCAACAACATGCAAATTATATTTCTCAGCTTAATACTGGTTTAAGCTGCCTCTTGAAAGTTTGCGTCTTTAAAAAGGATTGATTGGTAGCGGGAGCTGGATTTGAACCAACGACCTTCGGGTTATGAGCCCGACGAGCTACCAGACTGCTCCATCCCGCATCAACAGAAGTTTTTTCAGCTGCATACACCAACTTAAATTTCTGGATTATAAGTTGGTGCGGAAGGGGGGACTTGAACCCCCACGCCCGAAAGCACTACCACCTCAAGGTAGCGTGTCTACCAATTCCACCACCACCGCAGCTGTGACGCATTCTAGTCGCATCACTGAAAAAAAGAAAGGACTAATTAAAACTATTCGGTCGTTTCTGGTGCAGTTGGTGAACTTTCATTCGATTGCACAGGTGCGGTCGGCGCAGACTGAACAGATCCCAAACTATAGGCATTCGAGGTTTGTTGCTTGGCCAAAATCGCCAAAGTCAGACTGGTCACGAAGAACAGTGCAGTAAAAATCGCAGTTAAACGGGTCATGAAATTACCCGAACCTGAAGCTCCAAATACTGTCGCTGCACCACCGCCACCGAAAGAGGCACCAGCATCTGCACCTTTACCATGCTGAACCAAAATCAAGACAATCATCAAAACAGCTAAGATAATATGTACTACCAGCACAAAAGTTTGCATGCTGAACTCCTAATTATTGTGTATTTGCAAATGCATGAGCAATTTTATGGAACGACTCAGCATTGAGTGATGCACCACCGACCAATGCCCCATTGATATCTGGGCAGGCTGCTAACTCTACTGCATTTTCCGGCTTGACACTACCACCATATAAAATCGCCATACTCTCGCCATAGCCCGTAATCTGGCTTAAACCTTGACGGATTTGTGCATGCATGGCCTGTGCATCTTCAGGAGAAGCTGTTTTACCTGTACCAATCGCCCAGATCGGCTCATAGGCAATCACGATATTTTTCCATTGTTCGGCTTCAACCACAGCAGCAATATCACAAATTTGTTGCAATACGACAGCTTCTGCCTGCCCGGATTCACGTTGTTCCAGGCTTTCACCGACACAATAAATTACCGTCAAACCGGCACTTAAGGCATTCTTGATTTTAGCATTTAAAATATCAGCATTTTCCGTAAATATTTCACGGCGCTCAGAATGACCCACCAGTACATACTGGATTTGGCTGTCTGCGAGTAATTCAGCACTGACTTCACCGGTGTAGGCACCCGTTCCTGAAATACGTGAAACATCTTGTGCTACGGTATAAATCGGACGAACCGCAGATGACAGCTCTGCCTGAATCTGGCTTAAGGCAATGGCAATCGGTGCCACACCTAAATGACATTGATCTTCAGCAATCGGTGCAGTTTCCAACAAATTCTTAATACCACGCACCAAGCTCAATGCCTCTGCCTGCACTGGATTCATTTTCCAGTTACCTATCACCCAAGGGGTAATCGTCGAAACCGACATAATTAACCTATTTCATTTACATATTTTGAATTGGGCACATTCTACACGGAATTGGAAAATTAAAAGAATAGTTTTCTTATCACTCATTCTCAGTTTAGACTATCCAAAATGGTTATTTTTTGTTATCACTTAAAAAAATGAGGACTTCTTCTAACCAGTTCATGCTTTTACTGGAGATGAGGAAGCGAGCAGCACTCTTGGCTATGGTATTTTTACGTAACAAACGTATAATTTTAATATAGCAATTAAAAGAATTTGATGAGTAGGCATTTATAGCATGACAGCATTACAGGGGTCGCCAAGATTTACCGGATTTATTCGTCGTTTGGTCGAGGAAGGCGTCATCTCGGCTGAAGATATGCGCAGTGCGTTGGCGCATGCCAAGCAAGAAAAAATCGATATCGTGGCTGAGTTAATTAACCAGCAACAGCTTTCCCCGACCGTCATTGCTGAAACGATTTCAGTCGAATTTGGCGAACCGCTGTTTGATATCAGTGCCTATGATCCTGCCCAAATTTTGCGGGATGCGATTGATGAAAAGCTGATTACCAAGCATCGCATCCTGCCGATTTTTAAAAATTCCAGTATTTTATATGTTGCGATCAGTAACCCCACCAATATCGAAGCAATTGATGCAGTCCGTTTTTCCACCAAACTCAATATTGAAACGATTATTGTTGAACACAATAAACTTGAAAAACTGATCGAGCAGAATTTTACTGAAGAAAGCACGTTTGAGTTTGATGAAGACTTTGATCTGGATGTTGATGTTGAATCCACCGATCCGAATAAAGAAGATGATGAAAGCAATAAAGGTGATGAAGCACCAATTGTCAAATATATAAATAAGTTACTCATCGATGCGATTCGTATGGGTGCTTCGGATCTACACTTTGAACCTTATGAAAAAATCTATCGGGTACGTTATCGGGTCGATGGGGTATTACGCCAGATTGCAACACCACCACTACAGCTGGCAAATCGTTTGTCTTCACGTCTTAAAGTTATGTCACAAATGGACATTTCAGAAAAACGTGTACCACAAGATGGTCGAATTAAACTAAAATTATCCAAAAACAAAGCCATTGATTTCCGTGTCAACTCTCTCCCTACACTGTTTGGTGAGAAGCTGGTACTGCGTATTCTGGATCCATCCAGTGCGATGCTGGGGATTGATGCATTGGGTTATGAACCGGAACAAAAAGAACTGTTTATGCAGGCACTCGACAAACCACAAGGGATGCTGCTAATTACCGGCCCGACGGGTTCCGGTAAAACCGTTTCACTTTATACCGGTTTGAATATCCTGAATCGTGAAGATACCAATATTTCCACAGCGGAAGATCCGGTCGAGATTAACTTGCAAGGGATTAATCAGGTCAACGTTAATAATAAAGTTGGCCTGACCTTCTCTGCCGCACTGAAGTCCTTCTTACGTCAAGACCCGGATATCGTCATGGTCGGTGAGATCCGGGATCTGGAAACTGCCGAGATTGCGATTAAAGCTGCGCAGACCGGTCATATGGTGATGTCGACGCTGCATACCAATAGTGCGCCTGAGACTTTGACCCGTTTACGCAATATGGGGGTGCCTTCTTTCAATATTGCCACTTCAGTCAACCTGGTCATTGCACAACGGTTGGCACGTCGCCTGTGTTCACAATGTAAAAAACCTGCCGATATTCCGAAACAAAGCTTACTGGAGATGGGTTTTACCGAAACCGACTTGCAGCAACCTGAGTTCCAAATTTATGAACCGGTGGGCTGCAATGAGTGTCGCGAAGGCTATAAAGGTCGTGTCGGTATTTATGAAGTTATGAAAGTAACGCCCGAAATTTCCAGAATTATTATGGAGGACGGTAATGCACTTGAAATTGCCGATGCTTCCGCACGTGCAGGTTTTAACAATTTACGCCGGTCAGGTTTAATCAAGGTGATGCAGGGGGTGACTTCTTTACAGGAAGTCAATCGTGTCACCAGCGAATGATCGGATGCTGATCTAAAATAAGGATAAAGGTATGGCAGCAGTAAAGAAAGGCCAGATGATGCCGATCTTCAGCTATGAAGGAATTGATCGTAAGGGGGCAAAGATCAAGGGGGAATTGCCAGCAAAAAATATGGCTTTGGCCAAGGTCACCCTTCGAAAACAAGGTATCAGCATCAAGACCATTCGGGAAAAGAAAAAAAATATTCTCGAAGGCTTGATGAAGAAAAAAGTCTCAACACTGGATATTACGATTTTTACCCGACAATTGGCGACCATGATGAAAGCCGGGGTACCACTGGTACAAGGCTTTGAGATTGTCGCAGAAGGTCTGGAAAATCCATCCATGCGTGAAGTTGTACTGGGAATTAAAGGTGAAGTCGAGGGGGGTAACACTTTCGCTGGAGCACTGCGTAAATATCCACAGTATTTTGATAATTTATTTTGCTCTTTAGTTGAATCAGGCGAGCAGTCGGGTGCTCTTGAAACCATGCTTGATCGTGTTGCGATTTACAAAGAAAAAAGTGAATTGCTCAAGCAAAAAATCAAAAAGGCCATGAAATATCCAGCTACAGTTGTTGTGGTCGCTCTGATTGTTACCATTATCTTGATGGTCAAAGTGGTCCCGGTTTTCCAGGATTTATTCTCTTCATTTGGCGCCGACCTGCCCGCTTTTACCAAGATGGTGGTCAATATGTCGGACTGGATGCAAAAATATTGGTTCCTGCTGATTATTGCCATTGGAGCCATCATTACCGCTTTTCTTGAAGCCAAAAAACGTAGCAAGAAATTCCGCGATTTTCTGGATAAAGCAGCACTCAAAGCACCGATTTTTGGGGATTTGGTATATAAAGCGATTATTGCACGTTATAGCCGTACCCTTGCCACGACTTTCGCAGCAGGTGTACCTTTGATTGATGCACTGGAATCCACTGCCGGCGCTACCAATAACGTTGTATATGAAGATGCTGTGATGAAAATTCGTGAAGATGTCGCCACAGGTCAACAACTACAGTTTGCCATGCGCGTGACCAACAAATTCCCATCCATGGCAGTCCAAATGGTTGCAATTGGTGAAGAATCCGGTGCATTAGATGCCATGCTGGATAAAGTAGCAACACATTATGAAAACGAAGTTGATAATGCGGTTGACGGCTTAACTTCGATGATGGAACCGCTAATTATGGCCGTTCTCGGTGTGCTCGTTGGTGGTCTGGTGATTGCCATGTACCTTCCAATCTTCCAAATGGGTTCTGTGGTTTAATGCAAGATCTTATTCAATATTTTATTCAAAACCCAACGGCGCTGTATATCGCAGTTGGGCTTTTTAGTTTATGTATCGGCAGCTTTCTGAATGTGGTGATCTACCGCACTCCCAAGATGATGGAACAGGAATGGCGTACCGATTGCCAGATGTTTTTGCATCCGGAACAGCCGGTGATTGATGAAGCGAAATTAAGTTTAAGCAAACCCGCTTCGACTTGCCCTAAATGTCATCAGCCAATCCGCTGGTACCAGAATATTCCAGTTATCAGCTGGCTGGTCCTGCGTGGCAAGTGTGCGAACTGTCAGAATCCTATCAGCATCCGTTATCCTTTGGTTGAAATTCTGACGGCAGTTTGTGCACTACTTGTCGTAGCAGTATTTGGCCCGACAATGCAAATGCTGTTTGGACTGATCCTGACTTATGTGCTGATTGCCCTAACCTTTATTGATTTTGATACCCAGTTATTACCGGACCGTTATACCCTGCCCCTGGCTGCACTAGGTCTAGGCGTAAATAGTTATGCACTCTATACCTCCCCAAGCTCTGCCATCTGGGGCTACATCATTGGCTTTTTATGTTTATGGATAGTGTATTACCTGTTTAAAATCATCACCGGTAAAGAAGGTATGGGCTATGGCGATTTTAAACTGCTTGGGGCTTTGGGCGCCTGGATGGGTCCATTATTATTGCCTTTAATTGTGCTGCTGTCTTCCCTGGTAGGTGCGATTATTGGCATCATTCTGCTAAAAGTTCGCAAGGAAAATCAGCCTTTTGCTTTTGGTCCTTATATTGCTATTGCCGGTTGGATCGCTTTTCTTTGGGGTGAACAAATTATGAAAGTGTATTTAGGTCAGTAAATTGAAATTTGTACTCGGTTTAACCGGTGGAATTGGCAGTGGCAAGTCTGCTGCCAGTCAGTGGTTTGAAGCACAAGGGATCACGGTAGTCGATGCCGATGTGGTAGCGCGTGAAGTGGTCGAAATTGGGCAGCCTGCACTTACCCAGATTCAGCAGGCTTTTGGCGATTGGGTACTGCTTGCCGATGGCTCACTGAATCGTCGTGCCCTGCGTGAATATATCTTCCAGTCTCCTGAAGCACGCAAAACTCTGGAAAGTATTACCCATCCGGCAATTCGTACTTCCATTATCCAGCAACTACATGCTGCGCAAAGTCCCTATGCCATTCTGGTTTCACCACTACTATTTGAGACCAATCAGCACGAACTCACTCAGCATACCTTACTGATTGACGCCACCATCGAACTGCAAATTGAGCGGGCCTCACAACGTGACGGCCAGAATATCGAACAAATTCGCAATATCATTGCTGCCCAAATGTCCCGCGAACAAAAGCAGACCATGGCCGATGATATTGTCCTAAATGATGGTCATCTGGATCATCTCTATGCTCATCTCAGACTATTACATCAAAAATATTTAAACATGGCAGCCAGCTGAAGCATAAAAAAAACAGTCTGATTAAGACTGTTTTTTTTGTTCTGCCAATTTTCGGCTTAGACTGTCCTGATGCTGTAACCAGCGCCATGGCTGTAAGGCCCCAACTGCCATACCCATCAGGCCACACACCATGGCCAGACTTAAAGTTTCATTTAATAAAGGTACAGCCAGAATTGCCGCAATAAAAGGTGCAAGATTGGTAATACTGCCTGCCTTAAATGCACCAAGACGCTTGATGGCTTCTACATAACTTAAAGTAGCAATAATCACCACAAATATGCCGTGAAAAATGGTCTGAAACAGTAAATGCTCGGGTTCAGGCACACTCAGGTTTTTCGGTAAAAATAGCAGATAAATCGGCACATAAACCACTGCCGACCAGATCGCGACACCACACATTGCCTGCCATGCAGTTAGCTGATATTTACGCAATAAAACGGTAAAAATCGCCCAAAGTATAGCACTAATAAAAAACAGTCCGTCTCCTGCTCCAAAGGCCACACCAGTTTCCCTATACATCAGCATACTCATGAGACATAGTACTACGATCATAATGATCAGGCTGGCCCAGGTATGTTTATCAAAAGCCTGCCCCATCAGAAAAAAAGCCATAATCGCGGTACAGATTGGAATACAGCCATTCAAGAAAATTGCAGCATGGGCGGTAGGTGCGTAGTGAAAAGCGCTATAGGCAAACAGGCAGTAAATCACCCCACCAATCATCGCTAAAATAAAAGGCTCTTTTTTCAGTAAAAAAGCGGCCTCTTTACGATAGAGCAAGATCGGCATCAGAATCAGGAAGGCCAGAGAAAAACGCAAGGCCACAATATCCCAGGCACTGATCTGCCAAAGTGCATTCAGGCGGGCCGTTAAGGTAAAACCGCCCCAGATGCACATGGTAACAACTAAAAAAACATAGCCTTGGGTACGGTCTGACAATGCCATCATCAATTAAAGGTTACGCTGACGGCAGGCTTCATACAGTGCCATACCTGTAGCCACACTGACATTCAGACTTTGCAGATTACCTGCCATCGGGATATACACGGTCTGATCACATTGGCTTTGCGTAATTGGACGCAGACCAGTATCTTCCGCACCCATCACCACACAGACGCCGGTACCGGTGAAATCAAAATTCTGGATCGGCAGCGCTTTTTCATCCAGCATGGTACCGACAACACGAATATTGAACTCTTCTTTAATTTGACCCAAAGTACGCGCCAGATTGGTGACCTGAATGAATTTGACTTTGTCCGCACCACCAGCAGCCACTTTACGTGCTGTCGGAGTTAGGGTGGCTGAACGATCACGTGGCGCAATCACTGCCTCAACGCCCATTGCAGCGGCCGTACGGATACAGGCACCGAGATTATGCGGATCGGTAATATGATCAAGAGCCAATAACAACGCTTGAGGATTTGCGCTCAACAGTGATTCAAGATCTTTTTCATTCAGTGTCGGATGTGCACGTACCGCAGCGACCACGCCTTGGTGAAACGGCTGGCCGGCCAATTTTTCCAGTTTGTCACGGCTGGCTTGCTGCACACTGATTCCAAACGGTTCAGCCAGTTCCAGTACACGCTTTAAACGCTGATCATCGCGTCCTTTGAGAGTGAATAATGTCAAGACACGTTCAGGCTCAAGCTCTAACAATGACTCCACTGAATGTACGCCATAAAAATATTCAGGTTTTGCCATGAACGACCTCTAGATTAGTTATATACAAAAGAAAAATCCCGTAAAGCTGACTTCACAGGATTTCTGTAGCTGATTAGTTTAACCGATTCGCACTGAAATTTCTTGCCCGGTTTACACTGATCTTGAATCTGGACTTAACCTTCAAAATGGCAGACATAGTCCAGCACATCATCGGTTTCGATTTTAAAACGGCTATTGCCCGGTACATAGAAAGACTGACCGGCACGGAACAGCTCACTTTCTTCGCTATCGCCAATCTGAACACGGCATTCACCTGAAACAATTTCCATGCGCTCAGGAACATGTGTTTCAAAGGTCAAGGCATTTTCTGATGGCAGAATGACACCCAACGTTTTCTTGGTCCCGTCTTCAAATTGTACAATGTGACTAATACACAACCCGCCGAAATATACATTAGATTTTTTAAGTACCGATACATGATCAAACTGAGCTGACATGCGATTTCTCCAGATAAAGCATTTTGTAATATTTTGATTGCTGTAGTTTAAATGTGCACTCTCAACTAATCAATCGAAGTTTGTCGGCGTCGATCAAATATTCTGTATCACCTGAACCCCTTCTATTTACAGCATGTTTTGGCCTGTATTTTGCTGATAGATAAGCTTAAGTTTCAATTTGCACGTGCTCTTGTGAAACAGGCTCAATTGAGTCATTAATTTAAAGATTAGGGATGTCAAAAATATGAAAATCAGCAGTGAATCAACATACTTCTGAGTCAGCTTCTTGCGAAAATACAGTGAAATAAGCATATATAAATCGCTAAAATTTAAGATAGAATGAAATTGATTCGTCCTGATTTATAATAATCACAGCCATGTTGTGACACCAATCCAACATCAGGCTATTTCAATCAAACTTTTCGCAGCCCGGATGCGTTTATGCTGACACATTTAACTCTGATCAATTTTGCTTTAGCTGAACACCTTGCTATTGATATTGATAAAGGTTTTAACGTTTTAACCGGTGAAACCGGTGCAGGTAAATCCCTCTTACTGGATGCATTGTCTGCCTGTCTGGGTGAGCGAACCGATACCAATTATGTGCGTTATGGCTCAGAAAAAGCCGATGTCACTGCCAGTTTCAGCTATCAGGAACACAGTCCTGAAGCCGCCTGGTTAAAAGAACATGAACTGGATGACGAGTCAGGTGAAATTCATTTACGCCGGGTGATCTTTGCGACTGGCCGCAGCAAGGCCTGGATCAATGGACGCCCGAGCAGCCTGTCTGAACTGAAAGAAATTGGGCGTTTACTGGTACAACTCTATAGCCAGCATAGTCAGCAACAATTATTAGAACCGCCTTATCCGAAACACTGGCTGGACCGTTATTATCATTTTTATGCACCGGCCCAAGCCGTACGTGATGCGTATAGCACTTGGCAAAAAAATATCCGCCAGCATCAAGCAGCTTTAGACGCACAAGCGACACGCAAGCAGCGTCTGGAAACCCTGGAACTACAACTCGAAGAACTGGAAGAAATTGTTCAGACGGATTATCCGGAAATTGAGCAGGAATTTGATCGGCTCTCGCATCATGAAGCCATTATGCAGGACTGTGTCTATAGCCTGAATGTGCTGGATGAAGCTGAACAGAATATCACTCAGGAACTGGCATCAATTATGCGTCGGGTTGAGTCGCATGCCGGACGCAGTGAGCAGCTCTCCGGGATTTATACTTCCCTGCTGAATGCACAAAGCGAACTTGAAGATGCAGCAGCGAATTTACGCCAGTTCATGGATCGGCAGAGTTTTGATCCAGAACGCATGGAAGTGCTGAATTCAACTTTGGAAATCTTCCATCGTCTGGCACGTAAGTATCGGACCCAGCCAGAGTTGCTCAAAGAAGAATATGAAGCCTGGCAAAGTGAATTGGAACAGTTACATCAACTGGAAGATCCGGAAACACTGGCTGAGCAGGTAGCAGTGTCTTATCAGGAGTTTCTGGATAAGGCCCAACATCTGGATCAGATTCGCCGTGAAGCCGCAGCACCGTTGGCCAAGCAGCTCACTGAGCAGGTTAAACAACTGGCACTGCCTGAAGCGCATTTTGAGTTTAAGTTTGAGCCTTTGGAACAGCCATCTAGTGAAGGTCTCAGCTTTATTCAATTGCTGTTTACTGCCAATAAAGGCATTCCGGCACAGCCTTTGGCCCGGGTTGCTTCAGGCGGTGAGCTCTCGCGTATTGCGCTGGTGATGCAGGTCATGAATGCAGAAAAAACCGAAGCCGAAGTATTGGTTTTTGATGAAATTGATGTCGGGATCAGTGGTGGTACGGCAGAAATTGTCGGACGTTTACTGGCCGATCTGGCCCAGCATGTACAGATTCTGTGTATTACTCATCAGGCACAAGTAGCCGCACAATCTGATCAGCATCTACTGGTGAAAAAACAGCAGACTGATCCTGCTAGCAGTACGATTATCAATCTTGAAGAAAACGAAATTATTCAGGAGCTTGCAAGAATGACAGGCGGTGTGGAGATTAGTGAAACCACCTTGCAACATGCCCGCCAGTTACGTCAGCTGAAATTTCAGCAGGCTTGAAGATTTACAATCTGGACAAATAAAATTTGGTGAATCCAAAAAGCTCTAGTAACGTAGCTATTAGGATCATAGGATTTCTCTGCGAAGAAATTAATTTTAAGGAGAACTGCTCAGGTGACCAAACAGTTTCTGACACATCGTTGTCTGATTGCACCGCCGCATGCGAATGATGATTTTTTTGCCCAGACGGTCATTTATCTCGCTCGTCATGATGAAGATGGTGCCCAAGGCATCATTATCAATCGACCTGCCGGCATTCAAATTAAAGAATTGCTGAATGATCTGGATATTGAAGCAGATAATGTCAATCCGCATGAGGTATTGCAAGGTGGCCCTTTGCGCCCTGAAGCCGGCTTTGTCTTGCATACCGGTCAGCCGACCTGGCATTCCTCCATCGCCGTGGGTGAAAATGTCTGCATTACTACCTCCAAAGATATTCTGGATGCCATTGCACATAATGAAGGTGTCGGTCGCTATCAGATTGCCCTCGGTTATGCCAGTTGGGGCAAACACCAGCTGGAACAGGAAATTGCCCGTGGTGACTGGCTGATTTGTGATTCCGATATGGATCTGATTTTTAACTTACCTTATAACGACCGTTGGGATGCTGCCTATAAAAAAATGGGCGTAGACCGCAACTGGTTATCTTCCGAGATTGGACATGCCTGATGTAAACGCGCCACAAACCATTATGGCGTTTGATTTTGGTACACAAAAAATGGGAATGTCGGTTGGACAATCCCTGATTGCAAGTGCCAATCCCCTGCCCTTATTTCCCATGAAAGATGGTATCCCCAACTGGGATGAGCTGCTCAAAATCGTGAAAAGCCATCAACCGAATTTATTTCTGGTCGGTTTGCCATTGAATATGGATGATAGTGAATCCGAGCTGTCGACACGGGCGCGAAAATTTGCCCGCCGTTTACGTCATCAGACCAATATTGAAACCTGGATGGTAGATGAACGTTTGACTACCCGTGAAGCACGCGATGAACTGGATCATTATCAGGCTCAAGGTCGCGGCAAAAAACTCTCTGCCGACAGTATTGCGGCTACCTTGTTGATTGAAAGCTGGTATCGCCATCCTGCTGGAATCACGCCTTAATCTGTTTTGAAAATTTTTTAAATCAGCATCCGTCAGGGTGCTTTTTTATGCTCCAAAATGCTTCTTAAGGATAAAAATAACGAAAAGTCAGGTTAATTCTTGGTGTTAAAACTTTGCTGGTTTTGCTGATACTGTGCTTCCAGTGTTGCTGTGTCGCACCTCGCATCACAATCAGTTGTCCACTGTGTAACAGTACACCGACTTTATCGCTCCGAATTTTATGCTTAAAGCTCATTTTGCGGGTGGCTCCCAGACTCAGAGAAGCAATGACATTTTCCCGAGAAGTACCTGTATATAACGCCGGCTCATCATCACTATGCCAGCCCAAGCCTTGGGAACCATCTTCATACAAATTGGCCAGACAGGAATTAAAGGGATGACCGACCAGAATTTCAATATGCTGCTTTAAACGGAATAATCCGGGTGTCCATACCTGAGCTTGTTTGAGCGTACCAGAATAACGATACTGATAATGTTCATCGCCATACCAGACCACCTGGCGACCGGTGACATGGTGCTTGCCAAATAAATGCACTTCATCATATTGCCAGGCCAGCTGACTGAGAAAATGCTGTAGATACTGCTGGCTTTGTTCCTCATCCAAAATCAAGCCATAATCCTCCACTACCCCATCAAAAGGTAATACATTGGCTTGCGGCTGGGGTGCAAATAAATCGAGCGTCATATCAATCAGATTCAGTATCCACATGAAAATACTGACATTCGACCTAAAGGATTACAACTGCTCTTCACAAATGACTACAACATTTATGCTTGTGGCTGGCATGATTCCTGCCTAGACTGAATTCAACTTTCACAATAAAAATAATCCTTTTATGAACTTATGGCAGCTGTTTCAGAAACTTCGTCCCTTTGTTCAGCCTTACCGGTTGCTGGTGATTGCCACGCTGATTCTGACCCTGATTGGCTCATTCACCGCACAGGTCAATGCCATTACCTTGCAATATGCGGTCGACAGCATCAATTCGCTACTCGAAGCCGGTCAAGGATTGGAGCAAGGCTGGCATATTCTGATCACGATTTCGGCAATTTTGCTCGGCAAAGAAATTATTAATGCCTTTGTCCAGTTCGGGCAGAAGTTCTATGGAGAGAAACTGCGAATTTTTGTCTCTCAGGATCTGGCCCAAGGGATTATTGAAAAGTTTTTAAAATATCGTTTGGAATTTTTTAATCAGGAAAATAATCAGGCCGGTAAATTACAGACCCGGATTGATCGTGGCATTGGCTCACTGACCCGTCTGGTTCAGATCTTCTTTATTGATATTTTACCGTTATTTACCAGTGCGATTGTGGCTTTGGGGCTAATGTACTATGCCAATGTCTATGTCGGTCTGGTCGCGACTGCCATTGTTCCGATCTATTTCTGGCTGACCTATAAGCAGGCGCAAAAGCTGGGCGGCTGGCGCCGTAGCCTTCGAGATGGCCGGGAGAAAAAGAGTCAAGGCATTCTCAGCATCATCAACTCGATTACTGTGATCAAATCCTTTAACCGCGAATCGATTGAATCGGAAAAGCAGCTCGGTTTACAGCGTGAACTGACCGACAATCAGATGAAAACCCGCCAGACCAGTTTCCTGTTTGATGGCCTGAAAACTTTTCTGGAACAGATCGGGATTGTACTAATCATTATTCTAACCTCCTACTTTGTGCTGGATGGCCAGATGAGTATTGGCATGATCATGTTTCATGTGCTGCTATTTAATAATGTCTCTGCCCCAATCCGATCCCTGCACCGGATTTATGATGAAGTAAATGACGCCATGATCTATTCAGAAAGCTTTTTCAAGATTCTGGAAGCAGATGATGAAATTGAACAAAGCGGTCAGCAGAAACCGATTGTCCAAGGAAAATTTGAACTGAGTGGCGTGAATTTTTATTATCCAAACGGCCACCATGCCCTGAAAGATATTGATATGGAAATTCGTCCCAATAAAATTACCGCCTTGGTGGGCTTATCGGGTGCCGGAAAATCCACCCTGATCAGTTTGCTGGATAAATTTTATGAACCACAGCAAGGCCAGATCAAACTGGATGGCATTGACCTGAAAGATTATGACACCCAATATCTACGCGATCATATTGGTCTGGTCTTACAAAAAAACCATATTTTTCAGGGCACCATCTTTGACAATATCCGTTACGGCAAAACTACTGCCTCAATGGAAGATGTAATTGAGGCGGCAGAAAAAGCCTCGATTCATGAGCAGATTTTACAGTTACCGGATGGCTATGACAGCGATGCCTTGATGCTGTCTGGCGGCCAGCAGCAACGGATTGCCTTGGCACGGATGTTCCTGAAAAATCCACCGATCATTTTTCTGGATGAACCGACGGCGAGTCTGGATGCAATTGCCACGGAACAGATCAAACAAAGTCTAGACCAGATCAAGCAAGGCCGTACCGTGATCATCATTTCGCATAGCCTGTCGCAGATTATTGATGCGGATTATACCTATGTAATGAAAGAAGGAACGATTGCCGAACATGGTGAACACGACCAGCTTTATCATCAGCAAGGCGTATATAAGGAAATCTTTGATGCGATGGCCAAAAGCCTGAATATTGAAAAAATTGCCAAAACTTTTGAAGATGATGCTGAGGAAGAAACTCATAGTTAATATGGATTAATTATCTTTCTCTGAATCAAAAATTTGCTACACAAGAAAAGCGGTCTTTTAAGACCGCTCAATATTAAGATTCATCTTCCAGATTTAAAACTGCACAATCCATTCACCCCTGATATAACGATAATCATAATCCGGCCCATAGAAGGAAGCACTGCGATTATATCCGGCATTCATACGTAGAAACTGCGAGCCGCGAACAGGACTTTGCAAGTTCAGTTCAAATAACCGGGTGGTCTGACTTGAATCCTGATTAATTTTTTCACGTCCAAAACCAGCAGTTAAACCAGCTGACCAGCCGGAAAAACGCTGACGCCAACCTAAGGCCAGCATCGATTCTTGATAATCCTGAGGGTTAAAATATTCCCTGCCTACATCTTCTTCACTACTTTGGTAGGTGCGATATCGGGCCTGAAGCGTCAATCCCAAGTCCAGAGAAGGCTGATAGATCAGTCTGATACGACCATGATCACGGCGATTATCGTCTGAAAAAAATTGCGATCCTGCAACACCCACCACTGTGACATGCTCACCTAAACCCTGATCCAAGGCAGCACCAATAAAGGTAAAATTCGTTCCCTGCTCCAAAGCAGGCTGAGTTTCAACCCAATCCCGATTGGCAAAAACTTCTAATGCTGTTTTTTCTGCAAGTGGCGTACGATAACTACCATCAAAGGTGAATAATGTATGATCTCCTTGATCAACTATACCTGCCTCCAAAGCCCAGCCATTCGCTGTAGCAGAATCAATATTACGTCCAATCAATGAAATCTTTTGACCATCTCGACTCCAGTCATCAGCTTTATACTGATAAGCACTGCCACGTATACCTAGATAATCATCAGCATGTTCATATTGAGGCAAAAATTCCGCTGATAATTTACGGGTTTGAAAGCCTTCACTATCATCACTAAAGAAAAACTCTGTTCCAAGCGCACGTTCACTTTGGGCCAGGTTTTCTTCTAATCCCTTGGCCAGGCTGCTTGCATTCATACCTATAAGCAAAGGAACAACCGCATAGATCCCAATTTTGTTATTTTTCATTTTGTTCCCCATGTTTTTCGTGTTCTCAGTACTTCATCCAAATATCCTAAAATACTGGCAGGTTGCAATAAGAAACTATAGGCAAGAACATACAAGAAAAAACCACTGAAGTTTTTCCGTACCCTGAGCTCCAGATCATCAAACATTCTGCGTTCAATTGAATAATTTAATAGCCCCAGTAAGAATGCCATAGGTAATAAAGCTAGGGTCATAATACCCGCGATCCAGTAGTGTCCAAAACATGCCAGAATGAGTCCAGGTATAAAGCCAAAGGTAAAGGCAATATCCAACCAAGGGAAAAGCAGATTCCAGTAAATAAAAAACGTAGACAGTCTTGGCTTAATTAGAATAGTGGGATGTTGAATAAATGCCTCAATCATGCCACGTGCCCAACGCTGACGCTGTTTGATAAAAACCTTAAGTGTGGTCGGTGCATTGGTAAATAGACAGGCATCCTCACAATGTCCAACACGATAGCCTGCATTCAATAATGCCCATGTAAGTACGATGTCTTCGCCCACACATTCAGGCCATCCACCCACTTCAATCAGGGCGTTTCGATCATAAATAGAGAAAGCACCTTGGGCCACTAAGGTTCCCTGATATAGGGACTGCATACGCTTGGTCGCGGAAATACCGAGAAAATAGTCCCATTCCTGAGTTTTGGTTAACATGTTTTCACGAGAATTGCGTACCAGAATTTTACCCGCAACTGCACGTGTATTGGGTGGATCCGCTACATAGCGTTCCACAATATTGATTAAGGCAACACGATGTAAATAAGAATCTGCATCGACGGTAATCACCAGATCATGTTCCGCAAGCTTTAAGCCTTCATTTAAGGCGTGTGCTTTACCTGCATTTTGCTTTAAATCCAGCAAGGTCAGCCAGGGAAATCTCGATTCCGCTTTTCGGACAATATCAGCAGTGTCATCTTGAGAACCATCATTAATAACAATAACTTGCAATTTTCCAGGATATTTTTGCACACTAATACTGACTAAAGTATCTTCTATGGAAACAGCTTCATTATAGGCGGCGATCAATATAGTCAGGCCAGGATAAGTAGCTAATGCTTGCCTTTTCGGTCTTCTATCTATCATCAGGCTTAAAGCCGCAAACGAATTCATAAATCCTGGAATAATGGCAATACCATAAATCAGAAACACAGCCATAAAATAGCCAATATATGTGCTGAGCTCATGCAGCCAGTCTTGAGCGATCCAAATCGAGAATACGGTCCAAGAACAGGCTCCCATAAAAGCTAAAACAAACTTGAACTGCACAGAAAAGTAAATTTGAGAAACTTCTTTCTTACTTTCATCAATAATCATAAATGTTCTCTTACATATGATATTTCACAAAACTTGTGCAGGTTTATCTTGTGTAAAATGGGATAGCTAAAAACAGTTGATGATCACTTTAGATACACATCGCCACATGTATCCAGCTCATAATTTCTCTGGAGAAAAACTCCATTTTGTCTAAAAAACCTGCATATTTTATAATTATATATACGTTTTGTATATTTTTTGACAACCAAATCACATTTTTTGTAAATTTCATCGATAAAAATTTTGATTATTTTAAAACCTGTTTTGCTTCCGATTTGAGAAAAAACATTTAATTAAAGCTGAAAAAAAGCCTGCAAATTGCAGGCTTTTTATTTTAATTTTTTAAGATTTAACGCTGAACTTTCTGTTCAATTTCTTCAACGCTGGTATGACGCACATCAAAACCTTTGACCATATAGATCACCTGTTCCGAAATATTCCGGGCATGATCGCCAATTCTTTCTAGCGAACGCAGCACCCATAATACATTGATGACACGACTGATATGCCGCGGATCTTCAATCATATAAGTCATAAGCGTACGTGTGGCTGATTGATACTCACGGTCAATATCCGCATCTGCCAACATGACCTTCAAAGCTTGATCTACATCCAGACGCGCAAAAGCATCCAGTGCGTCATGAATCATCACCCGCACCTGGTTGCCAATATGCCGGGTTTCCATATAACCGCGCGGTGAGCCGCCCTCTTCACATAAGCTTTGTGCAATTCGGCCTATTTTCGAGGCTTCATCGCCAATCCGTTCCAGATCGGTATTGGCCTTGGACATGGCAAGCACCATGCGCAAATCAATCGCGGCAGGATGACGACGCGCCAGAATTAGGGTCAGCGCTTCATCAATATCTCGTTCCATCTGATTGACGACATTGTCTTGAAACTGCACATCTACTGCCATTGAGGCATCTGTGTCCAATAAGGCATGAATGGCATTAGCTACCTGCTGTTCTACCAGTCCGCCCATCGTCATGAATTTGGTATTTACGTCCTGCAGTTCTTCATTAAATTGCGAAGAAATGTGATGGCTTAATACAGGATTATTTGGACACAAGGAAAGCTACTCCTGAACGATAGAGGACAATGATCAATAATAAATCATATTAAAGCATATCTATGATGAAAGTTTGATGACAATAGTAGCCTCATAGAGGCTGAGGCGAATCATATTCAATCAGCCAGGCATTCAGCTCTGCCAGTTCCTTTTCGGTTAACTGCCCGACCGAGGCCTGCAATTGCAGCACATGCAACAGATAATCATATTTGGCATTCAAATAATCGGTCTTGGCAGAAAAGGCATTACGCTGTGCCAGCAACACATCGACCATGGTTTTTAAGCCTTCCTGATATTGGGCTCTGGACGCTTGTGAGACAATTTCCGAAGAGTCCATCGCGGCTTTACGTGCATTCAGTTTGGCCTGATCGGTTTCTACCTGCATAAAGGACTGTTTCACATCGGTATTGGCTTTACGGATGGCTGCATCCAGTTGCGCTTCACTTTTTTGCACATTGACACCGGCCTGACGGATACTTTTTTGTGTGCGTCCGCCGCTAAATACATTCCAGTTCACTTCCACCCCAATCTGGTCGAAATCTCCATTGCTGGACATGATCGTGGCTGGACTTTGTTTTAAATAGCCATAGGTTCCGACCGCTTCGACCTGCGGATAGAGCGCAGCCTGCTCGACCCGTTTGGCATCTTCAGAATAGCGCTTTTGCAGACGCGCTTGCAGAATATTCAGATTCTGGCTTTGTGCTAATTCAGTCCAGGACTGCATATCACTTGGAACCGGTTTCTGAAACTGAAAATCGTTGCGTAATACCGCCAGATTTTCCTGATAAGGACCGATTAACTGTGCCAGCTGTTCTTGGGCCAGTACCAGCTGAACTTGAGTCGAAATCCGGTTGGCTTGGGCACTTTGATACTGGGCATTGGCTTCACTGACCTCACTACGCGCCACCAAACCTTCTTTCAGCTTAGCATTCATCATGCGTAACTGTTCAGACAGCGCCTGCTCTTCCTGTAAATAAGCCGTAGTCAAAGACTGCTGCCGCAAGACATTAAAATAGGCTTCGGCCACCTGTAAAATATGCTGCTGTTTTTGCAGACGCAGATTGACTTCACTGAGTTCGACCGAGGTCTTGACCTGCTTATAACCTTGCCAGGCATCCCAGCGAAATAAAGGTTGGCGTGCGGTTAAGGCCACCTGACGGCTGGTTGTACTGGAACTTTGCAACTCACCAAATTCAGCAGGCAAACCTTCAGGCTGTAAGTTGTTGACGGACTGGTTTTTACGGGTCACATTTCCAGACAAAGTCACGGTCGGCAGCAAATTGCCGCTGGCAATCCCCAGATTGAGCTGATCAGCCTGATACTGCAACACATTCGCCTGCCAGTTCGGATCATTTTGCTGGGCGCGCGCATACGCTTCTTTTAAGTCCAAGGCAAAAATCGCCGGACTAATTAATAGCAATAAACCGGCCATGACACTGAGTTTTAATTTCATTTTATAGTGTTCACCCCTAACAGCCATTCAGATTAAAAAATTCTGGCACTTTAAGCTCAGCCATACTAAAGAGATCTCTTGAATTTTTACGTATGATTTTTATTAATTTTTTAATATAAAGATCAGTTTTTATCCATCATTAATTCAATTTTCTGGCTCTAATACCGGCAATGTAACAAAGCAATTCACAATACTAAACATAGTATTTTAGTTTGATCTATACAATATCTCCCAGTAAGGCCGTTATTTTCTGAATTCACCTATATATACAGAGTCCTGAAGCATAGTGTTAATGCCATTCCCATCGATATTCAAAGCCTGTTTGCTTGCTGGTAGCGTGCTGCTTCTTGGGGGCTGCCAACAGCCTTCAGATCCACAGATCCAGGTCGAACAGACTGAGACGAAGCAAACGCAAAGTCCAGTCAGTGACTTTAGCCTCATGTGCCAGAATATTGAAAAAAATATGTCCCAGATTAATGACCAGCGCACGACGTTTGCGCTGGAACAAATTAATCAGGATCTTAAAGTGTGCCTGCCGTTGATGGAATTGGCGGAGCAGAAGCACCTGATGCAACGCTCTACCGAAATGTATCAGCGCTTTTTAAAGGTGGATCGCACCGAGTTCCAGCAACGCGCCTTTGAGCAGTATGCACTGGAAATGGCCCAGCATCCGACCATTCAGCATGCGCATTTTCAACAGCTTACCTCACGTGACCAGTATCTGTTAAAACACAAAGGTCAGGCTTATGTAGAACTGCTGGATCTGGGGGATGGTACTTTACATTATCGCCGTAGTCCGGAATATCTGGCGCGTATTTTTGCCCCTTATTTACCAGCCGCTGAAAAAGCCTTTATTGAAAATCTGGCGGAACAGAATATGGAACCAGTACTGGTGGAAAAACGCCTGCAGATTGAAGCCGCTGATATTGCAGCCCGCAGCCTGCTTTGGGAAGACTATCTCAAGACTTATCCGAATAGCAGTTATAACCGCGATGCCGAATATCTGCTGAAGCAATATACCTATTTTCTGTTTAGAGGTACCGAACAATCACCAGTGTCGGAAGACTATCGCGACCGTTATGCGGTCGATACCAGTCATCTGGAAACTATTATTGGAATGTCGAGTGGTCAGAAATCAACACTATCCACACAGGCACGCTTATTTCTGGAATTTCTGGACATGACTCCAGAACAGCGCCAGCAAGCCTTGCCTGCCGATTATAGAAACCGCTCGGAAGCAGAACAGATTCTGTACTATGCCCAGATCAGTCCGCCCTCACAAAAATACGATAAAGACTGTTTTACCGATGCCATCTGCATCTAGTTCATTTGACAAGGTCTGAATCACTCCTTGCTTAAAGTTGAGAGATTTAAACCTGTTTATTCTGCCTAAACTGAGCTAAGCTTTAGCCTCGCTTGACGGAGCGCGAGTAAATCCTCGCTGAGATCATGTGATTCCTTTTGTCGTTATCAGGAATTGAGCATGAGTACCGTTGAACCTGATCAGGTTAATACCTGCGTAGGAATCAAGCCAGCTAAAAACTCAACCCTTGCTTTATCTGTTCAGGATAAATCTGCCTACGTTTTTGGTCGTGCTTGATTCGTTGATGTCATTCATAAGGATCATAGCCATGAACCAGTTAACGAATCTTTCTTCTGAAACTTCTCTCTCCGCTCATGAACAGGAAGCCCGTGATCTAACACGGATTCTGCCCGCTTCACGTAAAGTCTATCTGCCAGGTTCCCGTCCTGATATTCAGGTACCCATGCGGGAAATTTCCTTAAGTGAAACCCCGACCAGTCTGGGTGGCGAACATAATCCACCTTTGATGGTCTATGACACTTCGGGTGTGTATACCGACCCCAACGTGACGATTGACCTGAACAAAGGTCTGCCGAATGTTCGTGAAAGCTGGATTGAACAGCGCAACGATAGCGAAATTCTGGATCAGCTCAGTTCTGAATTTGGCCGCCAGCGTTTACGCGACATCCGCACAGCCGCGATCCGTTTCGCGCATATTCAAAAACCACGCAAAGCCAAATGCGGCCGCAACATCACCCAGATGCATTATGCCAAGCAAGGCATTATCACACCGGAAATGGAATACATTGCCATTCGTGAAAACCTACGTCAACTGGATGGTGTCGATATGCGCCAGCATCCGGGCCAGAATTTTGATGCAAAAAACCTGACTGAAATTACGCCAGAATTTGTGCGTCAGGAAGTCGCCGCCGGCCGCGCGATTATTCCGGCCAATATCAATCATCCGGAACTGGAACCGATGATTATCGGGCGTAATTTTCTGGTCAAAATCAATGCCAATATCGGTAATTCTGCACTCGGTTCAAGTATCGAAGAAGAAGTCTCGAAAATGACCTGGGCCACGCGCTGGGGTGCAGACACGATCATGGATCTTTCGACTGGCCAAAATATTCATGAAACCCGGGAATGGATTATCCGGAATTCTCCAGTGCCGATCGGAACCGTACCAATCTATCAGGCACTGGAAAAAGTCAATGGTGTGGCCGAAGACCTGACCTGGGAGATCTTTAAAGACACCCTGATTGAACAGGCCGAACAAGGCGTGGACTATTTCACCATTCATGCCGGCGTGCTTTTGAGATATGTACCGCTGACGGCCAACCGTTTGACCGGTATCGTATCGCGTGGCGGTTCGATCATGGCGCAGTGGTGTCTGGCACATCATCAGGAAAATTTCCTATACACCCATTTTGATGACATCTGCGAGATCATGAAAGCCTATGATGTGTCTTTCAGTCTCGGGGATGGTTTGCGTCCCGGCTGTGTGCAGGATGCCAATGACGAAGCGCAATTTGCCGAACTTCGAACTTTGGGCGAACTGACCCACCGCGCCTGGGAACATGATGTTCAGGTGATGATTGAAGGTCCGGGCCATGTCCCGATGCATATGATCAAGGAAAATATGGACCTGCAACTCGAAGTCTGTAAAGAAGCACCCTTTTATACCTTGGGACCATTAACCACCGATATTGCACCGGGTTATGACCATATTACTTCGGCGATCGGCGCAGCAATGATTGGCTGGTACGGTACCGCAATGCTGTGTTATGTGACGCCGAAAGAGCATCTCGGTTTACCCAATAAAAAAGATGTCAAAGACGGCATTATTACCTACAAGATTGCCGCACATGCAGCCGATCTGGCCAAAGGTCATCCGGGTGCGCAAGCGCGGGATAATGCCCTGTCCAAGGCGCGTTTTGAGTTCCGCTGGGAAGACCAGTTTAACTTGAGTCTGGATCCGGACACGGCGCGCAGCATGCATGATGAAACCATGCCGAAAGCCGCGCATAAATCCGCGCACTTTTGTTCCATGTGCGGACCAAAGTTCTGTTCAATGAAGATTAGCCAGAATGTTCGTGATTATGCCAGTCAACAGGCTAATCCTGATCAGCCAGCAAGCTCTCAGGCCGAAATTGAAGCGGGTATGGATCAGATGAAAGCCAGCTTCCACAAATCTGGTCAAAATTTATACCACAAACTATAAAACTGTAAAAAAAACAGTTGTCTTCAAAAAAAACTCAGATAGGATGAAAATAAATCAATTCATTCTATCTGAGCATATGAATATTATTAAACAGGCCTCTTATAATAAAAAAGACTTTAGCGTAGAGGCACGTGAGTTCTTGTACCGGGGATTTATTCAGGTAGAACAAGTCAGCCTGAAACACCGTTTATTTAATCAGGAAAGCTCAACCCCTGTTTTGCAACGTGAGCTGATTCACCGGCCAGAAGCAGCGGGTGTGCTGATGTACAATCATCAACAGCAGAAATTCGGCCTGATTGAACAGTTCCGGATTGGTGGACTGGACGATATCGATTCTCCTTGGCAACTCGAAGTGATTGCTGGCGTTCTGGATGGCAATGAAGCGCCTGAAGCGTGCATCCGCCGCGAGGCACTTGAAGAATCAGGCTGTACCCTGGATGAGCTACAGCACATTTTCAGCTTCTATCCTTCCGCCGGAGCATGTTCCGAATTATTTCATTTATATGTGGCGCAGACCGAATTACCTGAACAGGGTGGTGTTTTTGGCATGCCGGATGAAGGGGAAAATATCCAGCTGCATATTCTGGATTATGCCGATATTCCGTTCTTGCTCACGAATGGTCGCTTAAGAAATGCGCCTGTCATTATGGCCTTGCAATGGTTGCAACAACATATTCATACTGCAGGAATATGTCTAAGGGGAAAGACATGAGTTTTCAGCAGTCAAGCACAAGCACACAGCCGGATTGGACCATTATCCAGATTTCTGATACCCATTTGATGGATCAGGAAGAGCTGGAATTTGCCAGGATGAATCCCGAGCAGAGTTTTCATGAGGTAATGCAGCAGATCCAACAGCGCTTTCCCCAAATGGATGCATTGATTCATACCGGTGATCTGGCACAGGTGCCGGTCGAACAGACTTATCAGCGCTATCTAGAATATATTCAGTCTTTAAACGTGCCGTATTATCAGATTCCAGGTAACCATGACGATTCTCAGGTGTTCCCTTTTCACCAGCATGCGAATCAGGTACATGCCATTCATTTTGGCACCTGGACCATGATCCTGTTAAATAGTGCCGTTCAAGGCAAGATCGATGGCTGGGTGGAACAAGCTCAACTTGATCAATTGGACCAATTATTGCTTGAATTTAAACATCAGCATGTCATTGTGGCTTGCCATCATCATCCTTTTGCGATGAAATCGCACTGGATTGATCAGCACCGGCTGAAAAATGCTGAAGATTTGAAAGATGTACTGGCTCGGCATCAGAATATCAAGTTGGTTCTGTTTGGTCATGTGCATCAGGATTCCTGTAACGAATGGCATGGTATCTACTTTTTATCCACACCATCGACCAGTGTGCAGTTTAAACCTAAAAGCGAAGATTTCGCGTTAGATCAGGCGGCACCGGGTTATCGTGTATTACATTTGCAACAAAATGGTGAGTTTGATACCTATATTGAACGGGTGGCATTGAGCCAGCAAAATATTAATACCGAAATTTCAGGTTATTAACTTTTCAATTTGTTTTTTTTGCATTACTTTATTGCAACCAAAGGAAATGTGATATGCATAGTCCAGACATCAAAGACTATCAATAAGCATAAAAAGTCTATATGATGACGGCCCCCATAGGAGGATAATCTTTCTACAGGGTGGATAAAAAACTGCATATCACCATATTTTTTGCGTAGCAATCATACGCATAGATGAGGAATGCCCTAAATGGCGAATGACAACCAAAATCAAGTCTTAGACAATCAAACTGATGTTGTAGAAGAGAAAGCTGCAAAGCGCGTACGCAAATCTAAGCCTAAAACGACTGACGGTGGTTCTACTGCTAGCTTATTTGGTATTGAACCTTATCAACCTAAAAAAAATGAAGAATACATGTCTGAAGGTCAGCTTCAGCATTTCCGCCAAATCTTGCTGGCTTGGAAAGCTGAGTTGATGTCAGAAGTGGATCGTACCCTGAATACGATGCAAGACGAAAATACTGCTCTTCCAGATGTGAATGACCGTGCGACTCAGGAAGAAGAGTTTGCGATTGAGTTACGTACCCGTGACCGTGAACGTAAACTGATTCGTAAAATCGAACAGTCGATCGAAGCAATCCAGAATGATGACTATGGTTTCTGTGAAACTTGTGGTATCGAGATTGGCTTGCGTCGTTTAGAAGCACGTCCAACGGCTACTTTATGTATTGACTGCAAAACCCTTGCAGAGATCAAAGAGAAGCAAAATAACGGTTAAGTATGTCTGTAAATAATCCTCCCCTAACCCCTCCTTTAAAAAAGGAGGGGGACAACAGGATGGCTTATGTGGGCCGGTTCGCGCCATCGCCAACCGGCCCTTTGCATTTTGGCTCCCTCATTACCGCAGTTGCAAGTTACTGCGATGCCAAAGCCAATCAAGGCACATGGCTGGTTCGGGTTGAAGACACCGATATTCCCCGCATTTATCCCGGCAGCGAAGAGCATATCCTGCGTGCCATGGATGCCTTTCAGCTTGAACCTGATGCCGAAATCATTTTCCAGAAAGACCGTTTAGATATTTACGAAGACGTCATCCAGCAATTACGTCAGCAAGGTCTGGTTTATGCCTGCCAATGCACCCGTAAAATGCTCGGTTCCAACCATATCTATCAGGATACCTGCCGCGACTTGAGTCTGGCTTTTGAGCATCAAGCCATTCGCCTAAAAGTTGAAGATGTTGAAATCTGTTTTGAAGACCGGCTACAAGGTCGGCACTGTTCAGAACTAAAAAAAGATCTGGGTGATTTTGTCTTAAAACGTCGTGATGGCATTATCAATTACCAACTGGCTGTAGTGGTCGATGATTATCTGCAAGGTATGACCCACGTGGTACGTGGAGCTGATCTTTTAGATAATACCGAACGGCAAATCTATCTGGGGCAGTTACTCGGTTATCCGCGTCTAAGCTATATGCATCTGCCGCTGGCAATGAATGATCAGGGGCAAAAACTTTCAAAACAGAATCTGGCCCAAGCACTGGATTTAACTCAGGCACCCCAATTATTAAAACAGGCACTTCAGGCTTTGCATCAGGCTGAAGTTGATTTGGACACTCCCGAACGGATGCTGCAACAGGCGGTAGTACAATGGGACATTGAGCGGATTCCACATACAACTGAGCTACAAGGTCACTATTTATAAAAACAGCTTTTCACTTAAGCTAGACTTCTAGAATGAAAAATTGATAGGAAGAAGAGTATGTTTTTTATTTTTGGCGTCGGCCCTAAAACCAAAACCATTGAGAAAAGCCAGTTTCTGTGTCCGGTCTGCCGTACTCGTTCGGGCTATGAGCTAAAACAGCAGCGTAATTATTTTTCTTTATTTTTTATACCCTTGATTCCACTTTCCAAGCCTAAATCTGCTTTTGTGACCTGTTCCAATTGTGGAACCGCAATGCCGAGCACGGTACTGGACCATGCTCAGCCAGAGCCAGGACGAAACTCCAATCTAGAAGCTTGATTCTTCGCGGCTTGGATTGACCTGACGCGTGGTCGAATCAATTTTCAGAATCAGACTGATCATGACCGCACAGATAATCAGGGATGAACCGCCATAACTAATAAATGGCAAGGTCAAACCCTTGGTCGGCAACATGCCCATATTCATACCGGCATTCACCAGAATCTGTAACAGGAAAATGATACTGATGCCATAAGCCAGATAGCCGGCACGCAAATATTGATGCTGCAAGGCGCGGTGTCCAATGCGGATACAGCAAACCAGCATGGTGAAGGACAAGATCAGGATGGTTGAAATGCCTAAAAAGCCAAATTCTTCACCCAAAATTGCCAGCATGAAATCGGTATGCGCCTCAGGCAAATAAGACATTTTCTGGATACTATGCCCCAAGCCTACCCCTGCCCATTCCCCACGGCCAAAGGCCATAAGGGCATTAGAGAGCTGATAACCGGTGCCTAAGGGATCTTCCCAAGGATTCGAAAAAGACAGCAGACGTTGCAGACGATACGGTTCCAACAGAATCGCGGCAGCAAATGCGCCGACCAAGGTCATAAAAGCCACACCGAACTGAATCCACGGCGCACCCGCCAGAAAGAACACGCCAAGCATGGTTAAGGTAATTACCACGGTTGCACCCAAGTCAGGCTCGAGAATAATCAAACCGACGGTAGCACCCATGATGGCACTTAAACGGACCAGACCCTTGATATTATTCCGTACTTCTTCCGCACGGCGCACCACGTAGTCTGCAGTAAAAATTGCCATCATCACTTTGGCGACTTCCGAAGCCTGTAAGGTAAAGCCTGCGATCCGAATCCAGCGTTTGGAACCATTGACTTCCGTCCCGACAAATAGCACGGCCACCAAAAGTACGATGGTAATAATCCACAAAAAGAAAGTGTTATTAAACCAGACTTTTAAGGGGATTTTATAAGCCAGAAAAGCTGCTACGGCAGCGACAAAAATCGAAATCCCATGTCGGCTAATATAGTGAAACGGATTTTCATGCATACGTTCTGCATAGGGCATCGAGGCCGATGCCACCATGATCGAACCAATGCAGAGCAAAGCCAACACACAGAAAATCAATACATTCCGTGGATTCACTTCAGCAGGTATTCTAGGTATCCACTGCGTATAAAATTGATTTAATTTATTGATCGTAGTTTGAGCAAACCCAGCCATATCACGAATCCTTGTTATTCTTAATTGAGTTCATTCACATACGCAACAAACTTACGACCACGCTCAGGATAACCCGAGAACATATCAAAACTTGCGCATGCAGGAGACAATAGCACGACATCATGTGCCTGGGTGTGCTTTTGGCAGATTTCTACCGCCTGCTGCAGGCTGTCCGCATGGATCAGTTCAGTCGTGCCCGCAATCGCTGCTTCAATGACGGGACGATCTTCACCGATTAATACCGCTACTTTGGCATATTTGCTTAATGATTCACGTAAGGCCTTAAAATCCTGACCCTTACCTTGTCCACCAAGAATAATCGCGACCTTACCGCCCTGGGCTTCAATCGCCATCCCTAGACCATCCAGTGCTGCCAAGGTTGCGCCGATATTGGTACCTTTGGAGTCGTTATAATAGCGTACGC
The DNA here is from genome assembly GCF_049896445.1 of Acinetobacter sp. TWP2-2-3. GTDB lineage: Bacteria > Pseudomonadota > Gammaproteobacteria > Pseudomonadales > Moraxellaceae > Acinetobacter. The sequence goes on along the minus strand of NZ_JAFCUI010000004.1, from coordinate 57,465 downwards.
CCTGTACTTCCTTGACGAATTCACAGCGATGTTCCAGACCTTTAAACGTTTTTAAAGTATTCAGCATGCTTTCTAGTGGCAGACCAATTGCTTCTCCCAGCGCCAGACAGGCCAAGGCATTGGCAACATTATGCGTGCCCTGCATATACATCTCGGTACTTTTCAGCAGACGCTCACGACCACGCGCCAGCCAAATACTGCCATCGGTATCCTTGAGAATACCGTACTGGTTCATATCCGGTGCATTCAGTCCGAAACTTTGCATCGGTGTTACGTCTGGTACCAACGGACGGGTCAAAGAGTCATCACGGTTATAGACGACTTTTTTCACACCCTGGAAAATCCGGTGTTTCGCCGTGTGATAACCCATCATATCGCCATGACGATCCAGATGATCTTCACTCATGTTCAACACCACCGCGACTTCAGCCGCCAGATTTGAGGTGGTTTCCAGCTGAAAACTGGACAGCTCAAGTATATACAGCTCAGGATCGTCTTTAGTCAGGTCTAGCGCAGGACGGCCTAAGTTACCACCGACAGCGACTTTTTTACCTGCATCTGCTGCCATTAAACCAATCAAGGTAGTCACGGTACTTTTGGCATTAGAACCGGTAATCGCCACAATAGGCTTATCCGTAGCACGGCGTAAAATCTGGATTTCACTGACCACCGGAATACCCTTGTTAATCGCTGCCTGAATTTCAGGAAGTTTAGGATCAAGCCCCGGGCTGATCACGATTTCTTCTGCAGACAGCAACAGCTCGGCATCAAACTGACCAAAACTGGTCTGAACCTCAGCGGGTATCTGGTCATGTCCGGGCGGGTTAGCTCTAGAATCTGTTACTGCAACGCGGTAGCCCTGACTATGCAAGAAATTGACTGCTGCAACACCTGATATTCCGAGTCCTGCAACGACTTTTAACCCACCACGTTGTATTAACATTTTCGCCCCATATTTTGGTCTATTTTGAAACTGACGAAATGGTAGCACTTTGCTGTTTTGAATGCCTTTTCTGATTGGCTTTTCTGCACATTTTTTTGTGTCCATGCGTAAAAAAACCGTCATGATCATGACGGTTTTTAAAATTCAGCCAGAAAAGGAAATTATTTCCATTTCACCGCTTGTTGGGCTGGCTTTTCTTCTACACTTTTTTCTGAAACCGGACAGGCACAGTTGCCACCACAGCCTGCAGCCATACCCGGTTGCAGCCATTTGGCCAGACGCTTCCAGCCCTTGGCTGCACAGGCATCAGACAGCTTCTGGAAGACTGAGTTAGAGGTGTTCGGAAACACCTTTTTGAATACGACCAGCATGCTCCAAAGCACCAGTGCTGCCACAATTAGAATTTCAATCATCTCAATCTCCCATACATATACAATGCAGCAAACTCAATTGGCCAAGGCCAATCTAAGATTTAGCCCAAATAATATGAAGCAATTTGATAAGTCAGGAATGACATGAAATATGCCAGACCAAACAGGTAAACCGTCATGATACTGACAGTTTTCCAGGAACCTGTTTCACGTTTAACCGTTGCCAGAGTCGCCAGACAATGTGGTGCATAAATAAACCACACCAGCAAAGACAAACCTGTCGCAACTGACCAGCCCAGATCACCTCCACCGCTAATTAGCGCAGCTAGACCTTCAGACATCGCATCTTCATCAACAGCCGACATCGCATAGACTGTACCCAGTGCTGCAACGACCACTTCACGCGCTGCCATCGCCGGAATCAGGGCAATACAGATCTGCCAGTTAAAACCGAGCGGTGCAAAGATCGGCTGCATCAGATGACCGAGCATCCCTGCCAATGAATAATCAATGGCCGGCAAGGTTGCCCCTTCTGGTGGCTGTGGGAAAGTACACAAGAACCACAGTACAATCGATAAGGCGAAGATGATGCCACCGACACGTTTCAAGAAGATTTTGCCGCGATCCAGCAAGCCGATCCAGACGTTTTTTAGGTCTGGAAAACGGTAGCTTGGCAGTTCCATCAGCAGCATGTGCTGTGATTTATCTTTATGGAAGAATTTCAACACAAAAGACACTACCAAAGCACTTACGATGCCTGCCATATACAGACCGAAAAGTACCAGACCTTGCAGATTCAGGAAGCCCCAGACAGTTTGTGCGGGTACAAATGCCGCAATTAGCAAGGCATAAACTGGCAAACGCGCCGAACAGGTCATTAAGGGGGCAACGAAAATCGTGGTTAAACGATCTCGTGGATCACTAATGGTACGCGAAGCCATAATTCCGGGAATGGCACAGGCAAAGCTGGACAATAACGGAATAAAGGCACGTCCTGACAAGCCTGCTTTAAACATCAGCTTATCTAATAGAAAAGCAGCACGCGGTAAATAACCCGATTCTTCCAGTACCAGAATAAAGAAGAACAGAATCAGAATTTGTGGCAGGAACACCACCACGCCACCGGCACCGGCAATAATCCCGTCCACCACCAGGCTATTCAGTAAGGGATGCGAAATATATTCGCCGAGGAACTCACCCAGCCAGCCGAAGAAGGTTTCAATCCCATCCATAAATGGCGCAGCCCAGGCAAATACCGCCTGGAAAATCACGAACATCATCACGGCCAGACTAATTAAGCCCAATACCGGATGCAGAAAAATCTTGTCAAGAAAATCGGTACGTTTATCTTCCTGATCGACGAAATTGACGACGTCATTCAGAATATTTTCCACACGCTGGTGACTATAACCTTTCAGGCCACTGAGTTCGGTCTGTGGTACAGAATACTTGCCTTGATCTAGCGCATTTTTCAGGTTTTCAATGCCTGAACTGCGCACAGCCACCGTTTCTACCACAGGTACGCCCAGTCGCTCAGACAGCTTCTGGGTATTGATCTGCATGCCACGACGGCGTGCTTCATCCATCATGTTCAGCACGACCAGCACTGGACGACCCAGCGCAATCATTTCCAGCACCAGACCCAAATGCAATTTCAGATTGGTGGCATCTACCACACACAAAAATGCATCCTGCTCCTGCTCTTCCGCAATTTTACCTTGTACGACGTTGCGGGTAATTTCTTCATCCGGACTGGTGGCATCCAGACTATAAGTCCCCGGCAAATCCAGTACCCGTACCGCTTTGCCTGAAGCAAGCTGAAACGTACCGACTTTACGTTCAACCGTCACACCCGCATAGTTACCGACTTTTTGGCGAGTTCCGGTTAAATGGTTGAATAATGAAGTTTTACCGCAGTTAGGGTTACCGACAAGGGCAATACGTAATGTATCACTCATGCCGACACCGCCTGTTCAATTTCAATTTTGGCTGCTTCTGATTTACGCAAAGCAAAACGTGTGAATCCAACTTGAATCAAAATGGGATCTCCACCAAAAATACCTTTAGTAATGACCTGTACCTTTGTACCCGGTACAAAGCCTAAAGTTTCCAAACGACTCGCGACGACATCGTGTAGAGCACTTTCACCATCAGTTGTTCGACTCACTTTTCGAATGATGGCAATTTGTTTTGCTTTTAAATCAGACAAACGCACCGTGAAATTCCTAAACTATTTTGTACAGTATACAAACAAATGAGAATAATTAACAAATAAGATTAATTACATTTCGATTTAGCCTTATACCACATCGACACTGTCATAAAATTACACTACAGTGGAGAATACCAATCCCGATTATCGCTTTTTCAGATCAGATCCTTTCACCCTATGCTGAATAAAAAACCCCGTATTCCTGCCCCTGTCCAGATTCCTGATGCGTTCAGTTATTTACAGGGTTTTCGTGATTATCTGATTGCACAAACGGTCAGCCCGCATACCCGCAATGCCTATTTGTCCGATCTGGTGCAATGTGCAGAATGCGTGAGCAAGCCTCTGCCGGAATGGAATCATGATGATATTTCCGATGTACTGATTGCGCTGACCAAACAGCAAAAAAGCCCACGTTCGATTGCCCGCTGCCTGTCTGCCTTGCGTTCATTTTATAAATTTTTACGCGAGCAAAAACTGCGTAGTGACAATCCGGTGGCTGCACATAAAACCCCAAAACTGGGTCGGGCCTTACCTAAAGATTTGTCTGAAGCTGATGTTGAGGCCTTGATTCATGCTCCCGATATCAACACGGCCTTAGGGCTGCGCGATCGCGCCATGTTTGAAGTGCTGTATGCCTGCGGACTCCGGGTGACCGAACTGATTAACTTGCGGCTGGAACTGATCAACTTAAAACAGGGCTATTTACGTATTGTGGGTAAAGGTAATAAAGAACGCCTGGTTCCGATGGGAAAAATGGCCTGTGAATGGGTGGGAAAATATCTGAATGAAGCCCGTCCGCAACTGTATAGGACTTCGACCGATTATCTGTTTCTGACCCAGCATGGCGGTATCATGAGCCGGCAGAATTTCTGGTATGCCATTAAGCGTTATGCGCTGCAGGCCGGAATCCAGTCCGAACTGTCACCGCATACCTTGCGCCATGCCTTTGCGACGCATTTACTCAATCATGGCGCAGACTTACGCGTGGTACAGATGCTGCTCGGGCATAGTGATCTGTCTACCACCCAGATTTATACCCATGTAGCACAAGTACGGATGCAACAGCTACACGCGACCCATCATCCACGAGCTTAAAACATATCCGGATGGAATAAACTGAGAAGTTTGACGTGTGGGTATTTTTTTTTGTTATGCTAATGCTCTGTTTTTAATCCAAGAAGAAAAGGGTTTTTTATGACATTTGCCCGCTCAAAAATTTTTATGGCTTGCACACTTGCTGCTGGTTTGGGTCTGACTGCGTGTTCCAATTCCACTAACAACGATAAAAAGCAAGAGTTGACTGCAAGCGCACCGGCGACGGGCGAAGCCTCTACCCTAACCGAACGTAATGCAGAACAGCGTCTGGCGTCTACGTTGGAAAAGCATTTCAAAACTGCTGGCATCAGTGCCAAAATTACCGACATTAAAGCCACTGAAGTTCCAAACCTGTACTGGGTGAGTCTGGAAGGCATGTCTGCGGTCTATGTCACCAGTGACGGTAAATACCTGATTCAGGGCGATGTGATCCGTCTCGGCGACAAACAGCTACACAATGTCAGCGAAAACCTGCAGGCAGGCATCAACAATAAACTCTTTGCTGAACTCAAGCCAGCCGACTTGCTGGTCTATCCAGCCAAAGGCAAAGCCAAGCATGTGGTCTATGTGTTTACCGATGTCAGCTGTCCGTATTGCCATAAATTCCATGAGCAAATGGATGAGATGAATGCCAAAGGCATTGAAGTGCGTTATATCGCCTGGCCGCGTGGTGAACAGCATATGCCGGCCATGGAAGCGATCTGGTGCAGTGCTGACCGCCGTAGTGCCTTTGACCAGGCGATTTCAGGCGCACAGATTAGTGCAGAGAAGTGTGAAAATCCTGTTCAAGATCAATATCAAATGGGTCTGAATATGGGTGTGAATGGTACCCCTGCCATTTATAATTCAGCAGGTACTTATCTGGGCGGTTACCTGTCTACATCGGAATTATTGAATCGGCTTAAATAACTCATTTTAATAAGTTATTTAACTTTATTTTATAGATAAAGATATTCTGAAATGACCCTAGAGTCAGGCGGGTTTTTTAGCTATGATCTAGGCTCTCGTAAAAAACTGTTTAATTTGGAGTGTGACGTGAAACCAGTTCGTCTGGCAATCCTCGGTCTTGGTACTGTAGGTGGTGGTGCCTTGAAACTATTAAAAGAAAATGCTGCTGAGATCAAACGTCGCACCGGTCGTGAAATTGAAATTACCCATGTAGGCACCCGTCGTCCACGTCCTGATCTGGATCTGCCAGAATCGGTCAAACAGAGTGCCGACTTGATGGACATCGTACGTCAACCTGATGTAGACGTCGTGGTAGAAGTGATGGGCGGGATTCATCCTGCTTTTGAAATTATTATGGAAGCCATGAAACATGGCAAACATATTGTAACGGCCAACAAAGCACTCTTGGCTGAACACGGCAACGAACTGTTTAAAGCGGCTGAAGACAATGCCGTACAGATTGCCTATGAAGCCGCAGTGGCTGGTGGCATTCCGATTATTAAAGTGATTCGTGAAGGTCTGGCAGCCAACAAGATTGAATGGCTGGCCGGTATTATTAACGGCACGGGTAACTTCATTCTTAGTGAAATGCGTGAAAAAGGCCGCGCTTTTGAAGATGTGCTAAAAGAAGCTCAAGAACTCGGTTATGCCGAAGCCGATCCGACCTTTGATGTGGAAGGAATTGATGCAGCTCACAAGCTAACGATTCTGGCCTCATGTGCCTTTGGTATTCCACTACAGTTTGACAAAGTCTTTACTGAAGGCATTGGCAAAGTCACTGCACAAGATGTGAAATATGCAGAAGACCTCGGTTTCCGGATTAAACACTTGGGTATTGCACGCCGTACCGATGCCGGGATTGAACTCCGTGTACACCCGACCCTGATTCCAGATGACCAGCTGATTGCCAATGTGAATGGTGTGAAAAATGCGGTTCTGGTACAAGCCAATGCGGTCGGCCCAACACTGTACTATGGTGCGGGTGCGGGTGCGGGACCAACGGCTTCTGCGGTTGTTGCCGATGTGGTTGATATTGTCCGTGACATCATTTACACAGAAGACGGCGCAGGCACCATTCCACAACTGGCTTTTGAAGCGCTCAGTGATTTACCGATCTTGAGTCGCGAACAAATGACCACCGGCTATTACATCCGTATTAATGCCGAAGATCAGATGGGCGTGCTTGCCGATGTGACCACGATTCTCAGTCGTGCCGGCATCAGTATTGATGCGATCATGCAGCAACCGCGTTTATCCAAAGACCTTATTCCTATCGTGATTCTGACTGATCCAGTCAAGGAATCAAAAATGGATGCAGCGCTTTCACAAATTCAAGCATTACCCGTCATTCATGGCGAAATTGTACGAATTCGTTTAGAATCGCTTGATAATTAATCGGGTTGAGGGGAGGCTTCCCCTTGCCAAGCTCTACACACAATTGGAACATCATCATGTCGAATGCCAATCGTTATACTGGTTTAGTTGACCGCTATCGCGACCGTTTACCAGTGTCTGCAACTACTCGTGCGATCTCTTTGGGTGAAGGTAATACTCCACTGATCAAGCTTGAGAATATTCCACGCATTATTGGTAAAGATGTTGAAATTTATGTGAAGTACGAGGGCTTAAACCCGACTGGTTCATTTAAAGACCGCGGTATGACTATGGCGGTGACCAAAGCCGTTGAAGAAGGCTCTAAAGCCATCATCTGCGCATCTACTGGTAACACCTCTGCAGCAGCGGCTGCATACGCTGCGCGTGCCGGCATTAAAGCATTCGTGCTCATCCCTGAAGGCAAAATTGCCATGGGTAAAATGGCACAAGCGATGATGTATGGTGCGATCACCATGCAAATTCGCGGTAACTTCGATGACGGTATGCGTCTAGTTAAGGAAGTTGCCGATCAGGCTCCGGTGACGATTGTAAATTCAATCAACCCGTACCGCCTGCAAGGTCAAAAAACCATTGCTTATGAAATTGTTGAAGCTTTAGGTCGTGCACCGGATTATCACTGCCTGCCTGTAGGTAACGCGGGTAACATCACTGCACACTGGATGGGTTATACCGAAGCGGTGGCTAACCAGTCGAAAGAAGAATTTGAGCAAGTCGTTTACGATGCTGAAACTGATGCTTTCACTGGTCCTAAACCGGCTGGCTTGCCAATCATGGCAGGTTACCAAGCCTCTGGTGCTGCACCGTTCCTTCGTGGCGGTCCAGTAGAAAATCCGGAAACTATTGCAACTGCGATTCGTATCGGCAATCCGCAAAGCTTCAATCATGCTAAAGCGGTTGTTCGTGATTCAAACGGCTGGTTTGATGAACTGACTGATGCGGAGATTCTTGAAGCTCAACGTCTGCTTTCTATGTATGAAGGTGTATTCGTAGAGCCTGCGTCTGCTGCGTCTGTCGGCGGCGCGATCCGTGACATTAAAGCGGGTAAAATTGCTGAAGGTTCAGTGATCGTATGTACCGTAACGGGTAACGGTCTGAAAGATCCAGACACTGCTATCAAGCAATGTGCTGATGCTGTGATGCTGTCGATTGATGCGACCATGACTCAAGTTAAAGACTCTATTCTGTCGAATATGTAATTTCGGCCAGAATTAAAAAAACCCTGCAAGTGCAGGGTTTTTTTTATGAACCAATCAATTAGATTCGTTTAGGTTGCTGGCTAACCCAACTCATTAAACGGGTCGCATCATTGGTACGCGCCTGTGAGCTGTTTGCACCTAAAAGTACCACTGCCACAGGACGGTTATTCAGAGTGGTGTGCATCACCACACAGCGCCCTGCTTCATTAATAAAACCGGTTTTAGAAATATTGATATTCCATCCGCCATTACGTACCAAGGCATTGGTATTATTCGATTTCAATACACGATAACCCAAGTTAAAGTCATAGCTTGGCGTGGTCGAGAACTGACGAATCAGGCCGTATTGAGAGGCCGTATTTACCAAGATTCCCAAGTCACGAGCTGATGCCACGTTGCCCGGATGCAAACCTGTCGACTCCATGAAGTGGGTAGAATTCATACCCAGCTCTTTGGCTTTGGCATTCATTTTGGCAATAAATGCTGATCGACCACCCGGATAGGTTCGTGCCAAAGCGGCAGCAGCCGGGTTCTCGGACTTCATCAGAGCAAATAATAAAGCTTCAGCACGGTTCATGCTGTCTCCTGCTCTTAGCGTCGAGCTTGAGCTTTTACAACCTGAACAGGAAAAATCAGCCTGTTGCAGGGTGATTTTTTCCGACATATTCAGACGTGCATCAGAAATCACCACCGCTGTCATCAGCTTAGTAATCGATGCAATCGGATAGGCAGTATTGGTATTTTTGCTAAACAGCACTTCACCGGTTTGTGCATCCATGACCAGTGCAGCCCGTGCATTGACAGAAGGTTGATTACTAAAATGATTCGTATCAATAATCTGTGGCGCAGTATAAGCAGGTTTGGCTGCTGTTGGCGCTGCTGTGCCGGCCTGACGCAAAGTGGTAGTCACTGTGGCTGAACCGGGTGGCGAAGGCTCATTGGCAGAGGCATTAAAATCATCGCTCATTAACTGGTTAACTTCTTCAGAAGACCAACTAATGCTGGAACCGCCCTCTGCCGTGCCAGAATTCATAATGATTTCAGCAAAACTTGTCGTGCTCATGCTGATTAACACGGACAGGCCGAGTAGATGCCTTAAAGACTTGTTTATTTTCTTCACTATTCCTTCACTCAACTAACAGAGGTAAGATTGATTTGCGTATTACCTCTAATATGCCTTACATTTAAACACAATGCCGAACATTTTTTGTTCTTGACACTGTGTGATAAGTTTCAGATTTAATCTTGCGAATAGGATTGCTAATTTTGTACTTTCATTGCAAGCTTATTTTGCTTTATGTAACAAAAAAATGATTTTTTTAACAGAGGGAGAGCGTAGGTGATCACAGTTTTAGTTGTGGACGACCATGAATTAGTTCGTACTGGAATTTGCAGAATGCTAGAAGACCATGCGGAGGTTCAGGTAATTGGACAAGCTGAATCTGGTGAAGAAGCGATCTCTCTAGTTCGTCAACATCATCCTGATGTAGTTTTGTTAGATGTGAATATGCCGGGCATTGGTGGCGTAGAAACCACGCGCCGTCTACTTCAGAGTGCGCCGGAAACCAAAGTTTTGGCGGTTAGCGGTTTAGCAGAAGAGCCTTATCCGTCCCTGTTATTGAAAGCCGGTGCCAAAGGTTATATCACCAAAGGGGCCCCGATTTCGGAAATGGTCCGTGCGATTAACAAAGTCATGCAAGGCGGCAAATATTTCAGTGCAGACATTGCGGAACAGTTAGCAAGCTCTTACCTTTCTGATACACAACAATCGCCTTTTGATGCATTGTCAGAACGTGAAATGCAAGTCGCGATGATGGTCGTGAATTGTATCAGCGCCCAGGAAATTGCCGACAAGCTCTTTGTGAGTGTTAAAACCGTGAATACTTATCGTTACCGTATTTTTGAAAAACTGAATATCGATAGCGATGTTAAACTGACTCATCTGGCCATGCGCTATGGACTCATTAAACCTTAGCTTTTAACGAGTTCCGGTGCATATGGCACAACAAAAAAACTATGCTGAACTGAATCAATACCATCTCGGTATCTGGTACAGCGCTTATCGTCTGCTGATCAGCACCGGTTTGTTGCTGATTTTTCTGCTGACCTACCCCGAACTCACCACCGATTATCAATACCCGCAGCTGTATTATTATGCACTGGGAATCGGGGTTGCGATCAATACCGTACAGCTGTTTGTGCTGAAATGGATCAGACGCCTGATCCAGCCGCAGCTGATTATGATTTTCTTTAGCGATGTCTGCGTTTTAAGTTTGCTGACTTTGGCGAGCGACGGTCCTAATCTGCAAATTGGGCTGCTGTTTGTGATTACCATCTTTTCTGCATCTTTATTATTAGATGCAAAAAAGGCCTTAGTTGTCACCCTTATTGCGGTCATCAGCGTTATTTATCAGCATTTTATCGGCAGTATTTTTGCATTTTCATCACTCAGTAATATCAGTAATAGCGCCCTGCTGGCCTTTTTGTTTTTTGTGGTTTATGGCACTGGGCAGATCGCCGTGCGGCGTTTTCAGATTCTAGAAAATTTGAACTTCTCTCAATCACTGGAACTGCATCGCTTACAGAATATTAACCGCTATATTCTGGAACAGATTGAAACCGGTTATCTGGTACTGGATGAAAACTACCATGTGGTACTCAGTAATCCCGCTGCCTGTAATCTTTTGGGAATTGAGTCCAAATACGGTCATGAGAAATTCACCTTATCTCAGTCACAGCCAGATTTATTTGAACTGATCCATTTTGAAACCCTGGAAAATGGTGAGCGCTTTCAGTTTGAATCCCAGCAAAGTCGCTATAATATTCATGTGCAGGTACAAAAGCTGATTGTGCCGCATCAGACTCTAATGCTACTGGTGTTACAGGATGCCAAAAAATTAAATCAGCAGGTGCAGCAACTCAAACTTGCTGCTCTGGGTCAGCTATCAGCCAGTATTGCTCATGAAATTCGTAATCCATTGGCGGCCATTGTACAGGCCAATGATTTATATCTGGACTCGGAAACTGAACAGCAACAGCTACTCCAGCAGATGATTGGTCGACAGGCGACCCGGATTGACCGAATTATTCAGGACACGCTAAATATGGTCAAAAATAAAGAAACCCATCCGGTGCCGATTCATCTCAATGAATTTATCCCGTTATTTATCCAGGAAGATTTGGCCGATATTCGCGATCAGATTCAATTTAATATTGATATCCCTTTGGTGATTCAGTTTGATGAAGCACAGTTCCGGCAAATCCTGATTAATCTGATTCGTAATGCGATTCGTCACAATTCAGCCGATGCTGCTTATATTCAGCTGAATGTGCATCCCTATGAACATCGGGTCTGGATTGACGTACGGGATTTTGGCTCTGGCGTAGCCGTACATGACCAAGCTCTATTGTTTAAACCCTTTTTTAGCACATCGATTAGTGGTACCGGATTAGGATTGTATTTATCACATAGTTTTTGCGAAGCAAATCAGGCACAATTAAACTATATACAACAAGAACAGGGCGCATGCTTTCGCATCAGCTGTCAACGTATTACGCTTTAAAGGGGTCAAGGAAGATGAATGGGGAACAACAACCACTGGTGCTCTTGGTGGATGATGAGGAAGATTTATGTACCCTCATGCAAATGTCATTGCTGCGCATGGGAATTCGCACGCACATTGCCCATCGTTTGGAAGACGCTAAAAAATGCCTTGCCAATCATCAATATGATGCCTGTCTGACCGACTTAAACCTTCCCGATGGCAATGGTTTGGAGCTTCTGGACTGGATAGGCAACCTCTATCCGGCACTTCCGGTCGCGGTTCTGACCGCCTATGGCAACATGGAAATCGCCATTGCCGCGCTTAAAGCAGGGGCTTTTGATTTTGTCAGTAAACCGATTAATCAAAAACACCTAGAGCAACTCTTACAAAAAGCGCTGAATAAACCGGTGGATTATTCGCATAATAATCCGAACGATGCGCTCGAACATAAAATGCTGATTGGACAATCCCTGCCGATTCAGCAATTGCGCATTACCTTACAAAAAATTGCCCGATCCCAGGCACCGGTTTTTATCACGGGTGAATCGGGAACAGGTAAAGAAGTCGTGGCCAATCTGGTCCATCGCCTGAGTAACCGCAATGAAGGTCCTTTTATTGCGATTAACTGTGGCGCCATTCCGACTGAGTTGATGGAAAGTGAACTGTTTGGACATAAAAAAGGCAGCTTTACCGGCGCTGCTCAGGACAAACAGGGACTGATTCAATCTGCACATGGGGGCAGCCTGTTTCTGGATGAAATTGCAGAATTACCGCTTTCCATGCAGGTCAAACTGTTACGTGCCGTACAGGAAAAACGTATTCGTCCACTCGGTTCAGATACCGAAATTGATGTGGATTTCCGCGTGATCAGTGCCACCCATCAGGATCTGGAAGCCTTGGTGCAACAAGGCAAATTCCGTCAGGATTTATATTTCCGTATTCATGTAATGGATCTGACTTTACCGCCATTGCGTGAACGCGGCCAGGATATTCCGTTATTGGCCGAACACTTTATTCAGAAGATTTGCCAGGAATGGGGCATTCCCAATAAAAAACTGACCGAACGCAGTAAAGAGTTCTTATTGGGACAATATTATCCAGGTAATGTACGTGAATTGCGTAATATTATGGAACGCGCGATTACTTTAAGTGATGAAGAGCGGATTGATCTTCAGCATTTGCAGAGTGCACCGCTACGTCAGGCGCTAAACAGCTCTCAGGAGATGAATACGCTCACGAGCGAGATCATTGCGACCGAAACCCTGATTGCACCTAAAAAGCTGCCTGAAGAGGGTCTAGAGCTATATTTGGAAAAGGTCGAGAAAGAAATTTTACTCAATGCGCTGAATCTGACTCACTGGAACCGAACACTGGCCGCAAAAAAACTCGGCATGTCGTTCCGTTCCCTGCGCTATCGTTTGAAAAAGTTCGGACTGGATACCGAAGAAGACGAATAATTATTTTTGCAGGAGCAGCAAGTCTGTGACATGTTCCAAATAGCTCTCCTCACGCATTTCCTGCTTAAAGGGATAGTTGAAATGCGGCTGCACGCCCCGCCCTTCAATCATCTGGCCACTCGGGCTAAAGTATTGCGATACGGTCATCTGTAAGGCTGAACCATTGCTTAAAGGAAAGAGTTTCTGTACTACGCCTTTGCCATAGCTCTTTTCTCCGACTACCCAGGCACGATTATGTTCTTTCAAGGCTGCAGTAAACACTTCTGCTGCAGAAGCCGAACGGTTATTAATCAGCACCCCAACTTTCAGATTCTGGAACTCAAAACTCGGCAAGGCCTGAAATTGCTGATTGCCTTCAGCACGGCTTTTGGTCGAGACAATCACGCCCTGATTCAAAAATAAATCGGCAGATTCAACTGCAGCCGAGAGTAAGCCACCGGGATTATTGCGCAGATCAAATAATACGGCTTTTAAGCGTTTATCCGAATAACTTTCAATCAGACGTTTGATTTCATTGGCAGTATCTTGCTGAAAAACCTTGACCTGTAAAACCAGCACCTGGTTATTGTGCAAGCTCGATTTAATTTCGGTATCCAGCTTGGTATTGCGGACCAGACGAACGGCCGGACTTTGCGGGGAAAGCTGGATCATGAGCGTAGAGCCAACGGCTCCGCTCAATAACTGCCGGACTTGCTCCTGATTCAGGCTATTTAATACCTGATCGTCAATTTTATAAACCGTGACGCCATTTCGAAGTCCCTGCTTGGCTGAATCAGCATCGGAACTCAGTCCCTGAACTACCCATTGCTTCAACCGCGGGTCAAATTGCAGATCAAAATCAATGCTGGCCAGATCACCTTCGGTATATTCACGCAGTTGCTTATAATCTTCAGGCGACAAATAACGGGAATAGCGATCTAAGCCACTGACCAGACCCTGAATGGCCTGTTGAAACAAGGCATCGTCATTTTTATCTTGGATATAATTATCTTTTACGATGCCATAAATTTGTACGAATTCTTGAATGGATGCCACAGGAATTTCGGAATAGACCTGCCCATCCATTTCCATATCATCGAATGCCGGCTCATTTGAACCCGCACCCCAAGCTGAATGACTCAAACACATCACTAAGCATGGTATTACAACAGACTTCCAGCGTGTTCTTGCCATTCTTTGACCTTTTTAGAATTTTATCGAAAATTATGCATCAAGCTGAATCAGGTTACGACCTTGCATTTCAGCAGGTACCGGAACTTGCATCAGACTTAATAAAGTCGGCGCTACATCTGCCAATACACCGCCTTCTGCAATCGTGGCCTGAGTTGGGCCGACATAAATAAACGGAACCAATTCAGTGGTATGCTGAGTATGTACCTGACCACTGTGATAGTCCTGCATCTGCTCTACGTTACCATGATCGGCAGTCACAATCATATGACCTTTTTGCGCCATTACCGCTTCATAAACCCGGCCCAAACAGGTATCAACCGCTTCAACAGCTTTCACCGCAGCATCGAATACACCCGTATGACCGACCATATCACCATTGGCAAAGTTCACCACCAGCAGGTCAAATTCACCTGAATTGATCGCAGCCACCAGCTCATCAGTCACTTCATAAGCACTCATTTCCGGTTTAAGGTCATAAGTGGCTACGCTTGGCGATGGAATCAGGATACGTTTTTCACCTGGGTATTCATCTTCACGGCCGCCGCTGAAGAAGAAAGTCACATGCGCATACTTTTCTGTTTCCGCAATGCGCAGCTGTGTTTTACCCAAATCAGATAAGTATTCACCAATCGAGTTTTTCAACGCTTCAGGCATATACGCTACAGGTGCATCAATCGTGGCTTGATAACGCGTCAGCATGACAAACTTCGCCAGATTTGGCACCACTTTACGTTCAAAACCTGCAAAGTCTTTTTCTACAAATGCGCGAGTCAATTCACGGGCACGATCGGCACGGAAGTTCATAAATACGACGCTGTCGCCATCCTGAATTTTCGCCAGATCGCCAATACGGGTCGCTTTAACAAACTCATCCGACTCATCGGCTGCGTAAGCCTGTTCCAAACCTTCAACTGCGCTGGCAGCTGTACGAACCGCTTCACCTTCAGTCAACAACCGATAGGCCTGTTCAACACGATCCCAACGGTTGTCACGATCCATGGCAAAATAACGGCCGATCATGGTGGCAATACGACCTTGACCTGGATATTGAGCGAATAAGGCATCGAGTTTTTCTAAAGAAGGTTGTGCGCTTTTAGGCGGCGTATCACGACCATCTAAGAATGCATGTAAATAGACTTGCGCACCGCGTTTTAGCGCTAGCTCTGCCATCGCCACAATATGATCTTCATGGGAGTGCACACCACCTTCAGACAAAAGGCCAAGCAAATGTACTGCCCCACCTGCAGCTTTGGCTTTCTCAACTGCATCGACCAGAACTTCATGTTCAAAGAAGTCGCCCGTACGAATGTCTTTGGTAATCCGGGTAAAGTCCTGATACAGCACACGACCTGCGCCGAGGTTCATATGTCCGACTTCCGAGTTACCCATCTGGCCATCTGGCAGGCCGACATCTTCACCTGAACCCGAGATCAAACCATGCGGATGCTTGTCCTGTATCGCAGTTAAATTTGGTCGTTTAGCTGCTAAAAACGCATTGTCTTCGACCGCTTCGCGATGACCCACACCATCCATAATCACCAAAATGTGAGGGATTTTGCCAGCAGTTGCATCCGTCATAATGAAATACTCTGTTCGTCTACGAATTAATCGCTCTATTTTAGCGAAGTTTATAAAAAGAGGCCATGACCCCTATATGGTTTAAGCCTCTCATGATGATTGATTTGTTCTATTTTCCTGTACCTTAGCGTGCCCGATGCAGCAAGTATCCGCCAATGCCGAACATGATCAGAATCGGAATAAACACGAACCAGGCCGGAGACGGTGCATAGATCAAGCTGGCATAGCCGAGGAAATCCTGCAGATAGAAGAAACCCAGTCCGGCAAATAAAGCTATCACCAGACGAAAACCCATGGATTGCTGACGTAATGGCCCGAAGATAAATGAACAGGCGATCACTACTAGTGCAATCAGGGCAAAAGGCGAGCCGAGTTTTTGCCAGAAGGCCAGCTGATAGGTTTTAGGCACCTGGCTGTATTCATGCATATAGCTCATGAAACTGACCAGTTGACTCGGCGATAAATCTTCAGGATCAATCGTCACCATATGCACATATTTAGGCTGTAATGCTAGCGCTAAAGGTTGCTGTTGCTGCTTAACCAGTGTGGCATTACCATTTTGGAGAATATCGAACTGCTCTGTGTTGTCCAGCGTCCAGGAACCATCTTTAACAAATTGGCCCTGATCTGCCTGCAAGGTACCGCGCAAACGATAGTTCTGGTCAAAGTCCAGCATCTGCACATTTTTCAACTGACCTTGCGAGTTAGCATAATCGATATAAATAAAGCGCTGCCCTTCCCGAGTCCAGTAACCACGAACTTCACCGAGCTGAGCGGCTTTACTGGCACTTTTTACGCTTTTGGCCTGTTCATTGGTATAAGGAATGACCCACTCGCTCAGGGCAAATGACAACACCACCAACAACAGTGCTGAACGGATCACCCACCCGACAATACGCCATAAGCTCACGCCGACCGAACGCATCACAATCAGCTCACTATTCGAGGCTAATGTACCAAGACCTAAAACTGCACCAATCAGTGCAGAAATCGGCAGGATTTCATATAAATAATTTGGTGCGCCCCAAAGCACATATTTCAAGGCATCCCAGGCACCATAACCATCTTTGAGCGAACCAAGCTCACCCAGATAAGTAAATAATACCTGTAAACCCGCCAATACCCCGGTTGCACCCAGCATCGCCAGCGCAGTGGTTTGGGTCACATGTTTTGCAACTATACGACGTGCCAACATTGTTAAGACCTCACTCGCTGAATCTGTTTCTTGATTTTCGGGCCTAATTTCTGTTTACGCGAGAACAAGGCACCCGCAATTGCATAGGCAATCAGAATCAATGGATAGGCCCAAATGCCCATTTCTTCTTTACTGATCCGCGTCTTCACTGCCATCAGGGCCACAATCAGACTGGCAAAAATCATGAGGGCAGGAAATAACTTGAGATATCGACCCTGTCGTGGACTCACTTCAGACAAGGCCACAGCCAGAATCAGGGCAATCAGAATCGCAAAAGGAACAAACACCCGCCAGCCCAACTCACTGGCCACCACAGGATCCTGACGGTTCTGCCACAATTGCGAGGTCGGTAAGGCCTCAACTTCAGTACTGGCAAATTGCGCTTCTTCATCGCTTTCTAAGCGCAGACGATAGCTTTCAAATTCAGCTTGAGTATATTGCGGTGTACCCGGATAGATCTCATAACGGCGTCCATTGACCAAATCCACCACATTGGCAGCATCATTCGGTACTTCAATTCGGGTGGCTTCCTGCGCCAGAATCATCACATCCGGTTTGCCTTCTTTTTCCGCACGCTGATAAAAGAAAATATCTTTTAAATTTTTACGGTCTTCTGACAGGTCACCGGCATAAATGGTATAGGGCCCAGAGGAGATAAATTCTTTCGGTCGCACCAGGTCAAAGCCGGTACGTACCGCCTGACTGGTGGTCAGGGCTTCAAACTGGCGAATGCCCCACGGCGCAGCCCACAGCATCAATCCGGCCTGAGCAATCAAAAACACCAGGGTCATCGGCACCAGTAGACGCGCCAATTGATGCCGACTGACGCCACTGCCATTCATCACGGCCATTTCATGGTCGACATATAAACGGCCAAACACCAGCATCAGTCCAATAAAGAAACCGAGCGGAAGAATCAGGGTCAAGAATTCAGGCAAACGGTAGCCAATAATGCTAAATAAAATGCCTGCATCCAGACGGCCTTGCGCCGCGACACCAAAATACTTGATCAGTCGACCGCCCATCATGATCAAGGTCAATAAGGCAATCACCACCAAGGATGTCGAGACAACTTGCTTGACCAGATAACGCCGAATAATCAAATTAATTCTTCCAAAATAAGGTCCATAAAACGAGTGCTAGTTTACCCGAATAGCAAAAATATAAAACCTAGGCCGCCCTGCCCATTGAAAATCTATTCGGATAAATGTTTCAATGACTGAATGATTTACCCATCTAGACAGGCGTGAAAACAGAATATGAAACTTACAATTAATACGTCATTCCCAGAGAATGGATCAAGTCAATCTTTGTTGATTTTAGTTGACTCAGAACAACTTCAGAATACAACCGCAACCTATCAAATCAATAATTTAGACACATTAATTGAAGCCTCTCAATTCAAGGCAGCGTTGGCGGAAAGCCTGAGCCTGATTGGTCAGGTGAGCCAGTCCAGCCATGCAGCACTAATTGGTTTAGGCAAGGTCGCTGAACTGCAACCGGCAAAACTTGCAAAAATCGCGCAAACTATTATTCAAGTCACTCAAAAAAAATTCAAACAGATTTCTGTAGATCTGACACAACTTCCACAAGAATTCCATTATCTGTTTGCGCTCTTCCTGACTCAGGCCAGCTATGGTTATGATGAATATAAATCCAAGAAGAATGAATTTGTGCTCGAGCAGATCGACCTGATTGCCACTCATAGCGTCTTAACTACCGAACAGTTGCAACAGGTACAAGCAGTGCAAAGCGGACAAAATCTGGCACGTGACCTGGGCAACCGTCCGGGCAATATCTGTTTCCCTGAATATCTTGCAGAACAGGCGGTGGCTTTGGCGGCTGAATATCCAGACCTACTTAAAGTCACAGTGCTGGATGAACAGCAAATGGCAGATTTAGGCATGGGCGCCTTCCTTGCGGTAAGTAAAGGTTCAGAGCGTCCTGGTCGGATTATCAGCATGGAATATCAGTCAGAGCGTAGCGAAGCACCGGTAGTCTTGGTGGGTAAAGGCATTACGTTTGATACCGGCGGTATTTCCCTTAAACCAGGCGCAGGCATGGACGAGATGAAATACGACATGTGCGGTGCAGCTTCTGTACTCGGTACAATGCGTGCATTGTGCGAAGCCCGCTTACCTCTACATGTGGTGGGAACCATCGCTGCAGCAGAAAACATGCCTTCAGGTAAAGCCACCCGTCCTGGTGATATCGTAACGACCATGAGCGGTCAGACGGTTGAAATCCTGAATACCGATGCCGAAGGTCGTTTGGTCCTATGTGATACCTTGACCTATGTAAAACGTTTTAATCCTGCTTTGGTGATTGATATTGCGACCTTAACCGGTGCCTGTGTGGTCGCTTTGGGTTCAGTACTAACGGGTCTGTTCACGCCAGATGATAAACTGGCAGCAGAACTAGAAGCTGCCGGCCAGCATTCCTTTGACCGGGTATGGCGTATGCCGGTACTGGAAGACTATCAGGAACAACTGGATTCACCATTTGCCGACATTGGCAATATCGGTGGTCCAAAAGCCGGTTCTGTGACTGCAGCCTGCTTCCTGCAACGTTTTACCCGTGAATATCGCTGGGCACATCTCGATGTTGCAGGCACAGCGTGGAACTCAGGTACCAATAAAGGCGCAACGGGCCGTCCAGTCCCATTATTAATGCAATTCCTGGCGAATCGCGTTCAAAGCAATGGCTAAAGTCAGCTTTTATTTATTTGAAAAAAGCCCTGAACGACAAGTGGACAGCACTTGTCGTTTATGTCGTAAGATTCTGCGTCAGCCGGCGCGGATCTGGTTACTGTGTGCCGATACAGATTTGCAACAGCAGCTAGATGAATGTTTGTGGAGTTTTGATCCAGTCAGTTTTATTCCACATGGTATTGACCAGCCTCAGGCCACGGTCTGTATTTCGGCGACACTACCGGAACAGTCCGACTGGATTATTTTCAATTTTAATCCGGAAGCACTTGAACCTTACGCAAAATTTAGTCACATTATTGAGATCATTGAAAACCATGAAACGGCTAAACAGCTGGGTCGTGAAAAATTCAAGCAATATCGTCGTTTAGGTATTGAACCGGACACCCATAAGCTTTAACCGATATCATCCACAAGGAGAGGCACGTGGCATTAAATGTAGGTCCCGATTTTAAACAGCGCTGGTTAAATGTGCCGGAAGCTGTACGTCAGACCTTTATCGATGACCTCTCTCGGATCTGCGATATTTTAAAGCCAGAAACGTCTTTGGAAGAATGGCAGAGTCGCGACCAGCGCTTGCAACAGGAATCTGAACGCAAGATCGAAGCCGCGTATGCGCAGCGCAAGGCCGAATTGATTGAAGAAGCCCGTATTCGCAAACAGCTTGCGCTTGAAAAGGCCTTGGCCGAGAAACGTGCCGAAGAACAGGTCTATCAAGAACAGCTACGTCATGAGGAACAGCGCAAATTTAGCGAACAGAGTCAGGCGCTCGCTGAAATAAATACGCATCTAGAGGCTGAAGTGCAGCACTATGTCGCACGTTATGCAAAAAATCCTGAGACGACTTTTGATTTTGCCAAAGGTCGCATCCAGATTGAGGACCAGTCCATTTTATCCGAATTAGAAAGTGTGCGTTTACGTCTGGAACTTGAGGCAGAAACCGTGATTGAACAGACCGTGAATGCACTTCGTGAAAAAATGCGTGCGGCAGCCAAAGAAGAAATCGAGTATATGCTGAAAAATTCTGAATTTTCTGATCAGCCTCACAATATTTAAATGATCCTTTCACATTAAAAAAGCCCGAAAATTCGGGCTTTTTTATCTTCTATGTCGCATCTTACAAAAAATCTGCCAGCATAAAGGCAGCATTTCCGAGCAGATAGCCAATGCTTAATAAAGTGCCAATCCAGAGGATGCCACCCGCAATATTGTAAAAGCTGAATGTGGCAAAGCTCATATGCGCTGAACCGGCGGCAAAAGGGCCAAATGAGCGGACAAAGGGAATAAAACGTGCGATTAAAATAGTTTTACCGCCATGTTTCATAAAATAGTGGTTGGTTTTCACCATATATTCCGGCTTGAAATAACGTGAATGTTGATTGAAATATTTTAAACCGAGAACTTTTCCGGTGTAATAATTCACGCTATAGCCCAGCACCGAGGCAGTGAATAACAACAGCCCCATCGAATGCAGGGTCACCAGATCGCTGCTGGCGCACAAAGCTCCCACAGCCAGCAATAGACTGTCGCCGGGCAGGAAAAAGAAAAACACCGAACCGGTTTCTGCAAAAATCACCAGAAACAGGATTGCATAAATCCATACCCCATATTGATCGAGCAATAGCGGCAATGACTGTTCCAAGTTAAGTAAAAAATCGAGCATTCGACCCGTCCACCAAGGCAATATTTGCAAGTTGAACTGCTGATTATCCCGAAAAATAAAAAAACAGTCTAATTTTTCAATCAGACTGTTCAGTAAATCAACATTTCTTTTATTTTAAGAAACCATTTTCAGCCAGGAAATCCATGCTGATTTTTGATTGTTCAGTGGTTTCGGCGGCTTTATCGCCGAGCAATAAACGCTCGATATAACGTGCCAATACATCCACTTCCAGATTGACCTTGCTACCGACTTTCCAGGTACCGATATTGGTCCGTTCAGCAGTATGTGGAATCAGGTTCAGACTAATCACGCTACCACGCAAATGATTAATCGTTAGACTGATGCCGTCGACTGTGACCGAGCCTTTTTCTGCGAGATATTTGGCAATTTCAGCAGGTGCAGTCACTTCATAATAAATTGAACGTGCATCTTCACGTACCAGGGTGATCTCGCCGACTGCATCGACATGACCTGACACAATATGACCGCCAAAACGCGTAGTCGGCAACATGGCTTTTTCAACATTGACAGGTTGACCGGCTTTCCAGGTGCCGAGCGTGGTCCGGTTCAGACTTTCACGGGAAACATCAGCCGCATACCAGTTCTCGCCCCAGTCGATCACGGTCAGGCAGATACCATTGGTCGCGATAGAATCACCCAGATGTACATCAGACATGTCCAGATCGGTCTGGATGCGTAAACGTACATCACCACCAACGCTTTGCAGACTTTCGACTTTGCCGAGGCTTTCGATAATACCTGTAAACATTTTTATTTCCTTTTCAATTCTTTTACCAGAGGGCCAACTGGGTACTAACGCCGGTCGTATCCACACCACCCAATTCTGCATAATGATGCAGCTGGCTGAGTAATTGACGGATCGGTGGACCTGACTTGGCGTGGGTATCGGTAATCACAATAAATTCCAGCACGCGGGCACGTTCAGACTGGCGCTGTTTGCTAACACGATAACGCGGCACATCCTGGGTTAGCAAGGTCACCCGGCCACGTTTCAGATTGGCCTGTAACAAATCGGTAGCGCTGATATTACCGTCAGTTGAATAACTGGTCAGAATGAAACGTGCATTGATGGTGGCCAACAGGCTCTCGTAAGCTTCTTTGGCATATTTAGAGGAATTGTACTGGCTCGGACGCTCTTTGCGCCATGCCCGGTCAATCCCGCTCTTAAAGCCCTTGGTATCTGGAGTCGGCAAATCGGCCTGATCCCATAAGGTCAGCGCATTCAGCACATGATAATTACTGCTATAGGCATGCTGATTATACGGTGGATCCAGATAAGCTACATCTACTTCAAAACCACTCATCTGGTTGGCCAAATGCTGGGCATCGACACACCACATTTCTGCGGCCATTCCTTTTTTCTGATCCGATTCACAAAAACGACTTGGCGTTAACCATAGTAAAGATTCAATCCGTTCCAGCGCAGTTTGGGTTTTCCCGCCCCAACCATGGTGAAAGCTTTTGAAAACACCAGAAGTATTGCTGACAAAACTGGCGGAATACAGCAAGGGTGCCAGCAAGGCAGACATTTCCACATCATCAATTGCACCTTGTGCCTGCCAGGCTGCAATCTGCTGACGGATGGCATCAATACGCATGCCGTTACGACGTTTAAAGAACAAACGATCACGGGCTGGATCATAAATTTCATCATTACGCGGACACAGGTTATGCGTCACCCAGCCTTTAACTTCCGGCAGACGGTTCAGATAATCAATCGCTTTCTGATAGCCACCGAGTTCTTTAAATGCCGGTGCTTCAGTACAGGCCAGTACCGCATGATTCAGCGCATGGCTATACGGTTCCCAGTCATTGGCAATGACGCGATAACCATTCTGACGGGCCAAACGCGAGACCACGCCTGAACCTGCAAAAAAGTCAGCAAAGATTGGAGCACGGCCATCGCTACGTTTCAGGGTTCCCGTACTCTCCAGAGCTTCCAGAATTAAATGCAGTAAACGGCGCTTATTGCCCAGATAGGGAACCAGTTGATGGAAAAGATATTCATCGGTGGTACGTGCCGCATGGCGACGTTTATGATAAACAGTAGACTCTGAACTCATAATGTCTCTTGAAAAGGAATTAGCCTAAAGCGCACGTCATCACCCAAGCGAGTTACATCGCGCAGCTTAAATCGGAGTTGTTCGGCCATATGGCTAAATTCTGCATTAAACATGGTACGCGCAGACTGACCCAATAGGGTCGGTGCAACGTAACTGATCAGTTCATCAACCAATTTTTGTTGTAAAAATGCCGTAGATAAGGTCGCCCCTGCTTCCACCAAGACATCATAAATCTGATGCTGTTGAACCAGTTGCTTTAATAATTCTGCTAAAGGCTGTACCGGCAAGTGTAGCACACCCAGATCTGCAAGCTCCTGACGAAATGGTCCCATCACCATCACGGTGTCGGCTTGCACTAAAATTTTTGCGTTGAGTGGTAAACGCCCCTGACGGTCCAGAATAATCCGTTTCGGTTGCACCACTGTCTTGATATCTTCAACGCCATCCAATTGACGCACATTCAGCTGACAGTCATCCGCAAGAACTGTATCAATTCCGGTGATCACCGCGCCTGAAATTGCACGCCAATGCTGCACATCCTGACGCGCTTCCACACCGGTAATCCATTTCGATTCACCCGATGCCATGGCAGTACGACCATCCAGGCTTGAGGCAATTTTTAAACGCACATACGGCTGACCAGTCGCCATGGCTTTCAGGAAGCCTTGATTCAGCTGATGCGCTTCATCTTCACAGATGCCAACGTCTACCTCAATGCCAGCATCTTTCAGGATCTGTACACCCTTGCCGGCCACCAGCGGATTGGGATCAGGACAGGCCACGACAACTTTAGCCACGTCTGCCTCGACTAAGCCTTTGGCACAAGGCGGCGTCCGGCCATAATGCGCACAAGGTTCTAAAGTCACATAAGCGGTTGCACCACGTGCCTGCTCACCCGCCTGACGCAGCGCAAACACCTCGGCATGCGGCTGTCCTGCCTGGGGATGAAAACCCTCACCAATGACGATGCCATCTTTAACAATGACACAGCCGACATTCGGATTCGGTTTGGTGGAATATTGCCCCTGACGTGCCAATTCAATGGCCCGGCGCATCCAGATTTGATCTTGATTCAGTTCAGCCATGCTTATTCTTGTAATTCTCGTTGTTGCATCTGTTCAATCTGATGACGAAAAGCTTCGACATCCTGAAAATCCTGATAGACCGAAGCGAAACGCACATAAGCAACATGATCAAGTGCGAATAAAGACTGCATCACGATTTCACCGATGGTACGTGATTTCACATCACGCTCACCCAGACGGCGAATCTGTAGCTGAATATCGCTCAGCACTGTTTCAATCTGCTCCTGGGTCACCGGGCGTTTTTGCAAGGCATGCATCAGGGAACGGCGTAATTTGGCTTCATCGAAAGGTTCATTTTTGCCATCCGACTTGATGACGCGCGGCATCACCACTTCATAGCTTTCAAAGGTAGTGAAGCGTTCATTACAACTGACACATTCACGGCGACGACGAATCTGACAGCCTTCAGCTGCCAGGCGTGAATCAATCACTTTACTGTCTGCAGTATTGCAAAATGGGCAATGCATAGCGGTTTAATTGAACAAATCCAGATGGATTCCGAGTGTAGCAAAAATTACAAACTTTGTAGAGTTTTACGCAACATATAGAAAAAAAACAGCCCATTCGGGCTGTTTTACACTATATATTGATTATGGTGTATTTATTATTATTCGACACGTTCGCCATGTTGGCTTAAATCCAGACCCATACGCTCATCATCAGATGCCACACGGATTCCAATGATCAAGTCAATGACTTTCAGGATAATGAAGGTCATGATCGCAGAGTAAGCAATGGTTGCCAGTACACCTTCCACTTGCACCCAAAGCTGATGCATGACATTGGCAGGGGCATTGTCACCCATGATGAATTCGCTAGCAAAGAACGCGGTTAAAATCGCGCCGACAATACCACCTACACCATGCAAACCAAAAGCATCTAAAGAATCATCGGCTTTCAATGCGCGTTTCAGTGCAGTAATCCCCCAGAAACATACCACACCACCGATCAGACCCATCGCCAATGCACCGCCTACAGTCACAAAACCTGCAGCTGGAGTAATGACCACCAGACCAGCAACTGCACCCGATACACCGCCTAATACAGAAGCTTTACCACGTGCCAGTTTTTCAGTGATTAACCAAGAGATGGCTGCGGCCGCTGCTGCGACTTGAGTCACGATCAAAGCATAGCCTGCAGAACCGTTGGCACCTAATGCAGAACCACCGTTGAAACCGAACCAGCCTACCCAAAGCAAAGATGCACCGACCACAGTAAGCGTTAGGTTATGCGGTGCCATAGATTCACGACCCAAGCCCATACGTTTGCCTAACATATACGCTGCTACCAGACCGGCAACACCCGAGTTGATATGTACAACCGTACCACCGGCAAAATCAAGCGCGCCGTCGTTACCTAACCAGCCACCACCCCATACCCAGTGGGTAATTGGTGCATAGACGATCACCACCCAAAGTGCGATAAAAGCAACGAAAGCACCAAATTTCATACGCTCTGCAATCGAACCGCTGATGATGGCAACCGTAATGATGGCAAAAGTCATTTGGAAAATCACAAACAGGATTTCAGGAATCGTGCCTGAAAGCGCCTCTGTGGTAATACCGGCCAGCATGAATTTATCCAGGCCACCTATAAAGGCATTGCCTTCACCGAAAGCTAGGGTATAACCAATAATCACCCAGGCAATACTGACCACCGCCGCAGCAATAAAGCTATGTGCCATCGTCGCCAGAACGTTTTTCTTGCGGACCATACCGCCATAAAATAGCGCCAAGCCAGGAATGGTCATGAGTAAAACTAGAGCGGTAGAGGTTAAAACCCAGGCGGTATCGCCGGTATCTAGAGTTGGTTCTTCTTCTGCAGGCGCTGCAGCTTCAACTAGCGCTGCTTCAGCAATTGCTGCTGTAGTGTCTGTTGTTGTATTTGTTGTATCGCCTGCTTCTTCAACAAGCACAATTTCTTCTGTCGGTGTTGTTGCTGTTGCAGCTTCTTCAGCCCATGCAACAGAACCACCAAAAAGAGCGCCGGCCATGCCGAACGCGAGTAGCATTTTTTTCATTCGTATCCCCCAACCAAGTTTTTGTGAGTTATTAGGTACTCAGCAAACTTCGTGCCAAGTTAGACAGCGTCTGCACCTGTTTCACCTGTACGAATACGGATGACTTGTTCTAAGTTAGTCACGAAAATTTTTCCGTCACCGATTTTTCCAGTGCTCGCCACACGAGTAATAGATTCAATCACCGCGTCTACCATTTCATCGCTAATCGCGATTTCAATTTTGACTTTCGGCAAGAAATCTACAACGTATTCAGCACCACGATAGAGTTCAGTGTGGCCTTTTTGACGACCAAAGCCTTTCACTTCAGTTACAGTGATGCCTTGAACACCAATTTCAGACAATGCTTCGCGAACATCGTCTAATTTAAAAGGTTTTACAATTGCAGTTACGAGCTTCATGTTTGTTTTCCTTCGGCTTATTTCACCAGTAAGGTTTTACGTTCAAATTTCATGCCAAGATTCCTAAGGTCGGGGGAAATTAGAAAGCCTGGCATGTGGTTTATTTATACCTTATTTTATACGGATAAAGGCTTTGAATCTTCAAAAAATAGACATTTTTTATGTGGATTTTTACAATATCTTTAATCGAATAAGTCTATATTTTGTCTGAAATACTATAGTCTGCATTTTAGCAATGCTAAACTGTGCGCTCCTTTCTACGGCGATGGATCAGACAATGATTGAAACTTTATTACAAGCAATTTTGCAGCAAGTCGAACAACCTAAGAAAGATTTAGAACATAATATCCGTGCCCTATTAAATGAAGCTGTATCTAAAATGGATTTGGTGTCTAAAGAAGAAATAGAACGTCAGCGTACTGCCCTAAATAATGCCAATCATCGCCTGAATGATTTACTGAAACAGGTGGAAGCATTAGAAGAGAAAATTTCGAACAAAAAGTAAGCACAACTACAGTGCACAAAAGACACCAGAACGATAAAAATAACGCACCATATTGGAACAATAATAATGTCTTTTGCTAAAATTTATACGCGAGGCTTGCTGGGCCTGCATGCGCCTTTAATTGAAGTCGAAGTTCATGTCAGTTCGGGTATGCCTTCACTCACTATAGTGGGGCTTCCCGAAGCGGCGGTACGTGAAAGTAAAGACCGGGTACGCTCTGCCATTTTGAATAGCGGCTTTCAATTTCCGACCAAACGTCTGACCATTAATCTGGCCCCTGCAGATTTACCAAAAGATGGATCACGTCTGGATTTACCGATTGCTTTAGGCATTTTAGTGGCTTCAGGTCAGCTTCCAGAAGATTGCACCGAGCATCTTGAATTTATTGGCGAGTTGGCCCTTGATGGTCAATTACGTCCTGTCAGCGGTACCTTGAGTATTGCCATTGCCTGTCAAAGCGACCAGCATCAACTGATTTTACCTGGCCCAAATGCACAGGAAGCCTGTCAGCTCCCAGACTTTAAAGTCTTTGCAGCCAATCATTTAAAAGAAGTGTGTGAACATCTTTCCCAAGCGCAGCGCTTGCCGCAAATAGAAGCCGGCCCACTCGCTACAGACCATTTTTATAAGTTTGATCTTGCGGATGTAAAAGGACAATTACGACCACGGCGTGCTTTAGAAATTGCCGCGGCAGGTGGTCATTCCCTGCTGTTCCGAGGCCCCCCTGGAACAGGCAAGACCTTGCTAGCTTCTCGATTGGCCAGTATTTTACCGCCCTTAAAGACGCAGGAAAATCTGGAAGTGGCCAGTATTTATTCGGTGGCGAATGCCAATCACCCTTTTGGGCAACGGCCTTTTCGAGCACCGCACCATACTGCTTCTGCAGTAGCATTGGTCGGTGGCGGCTCACACCCCAAACCAGGAGAAATTACCCTGGCACATTTAGGGGTTTTATTTCTGGACGAGCTACCAGAATTTGACCGTAAAGTTTTGGAAGTCTTACGGCAGCCTTTGGAAGCCAAGGAAATCGTCATTTCCCGGGCATCACGCCAAATTACCTTTCCGGCTAATTTCCAGTTGGTGGCTGCCATGAATCCATGTCCATGTGGGTATGCATTCAATCAAGATATCCGCTGCCAATGTTCACCCGAAAGTATTAAACGCTATCAGAACCGGATTTCAGGCCCGTTGCTGGATCGGATTGATTTGCATATTGATGTACCGCCATTACAAGCGCATGAATTACAGGACAATCGACCTACAGAAAACTCAGAAACGGTTAGACAACGCGTCATTGCAGCCTATGAAATTCAGATGCAACGGCAAAATACCTTGAATATGAGTTTGAGTCCAAAGCAGTTAGAGCAATATGCCGCATTAGATCAGTCTGCTCAGAATATGCTTGAAATGGCTCAGCAAAAACTGAATTTATCAGCGCGCGGCTATCATCGGGTCTTGCGTGTTGCACGCACCATTGCCGATTTAAATCAAAGTCCAGATATTCAAAGTCAGCATCTTTCGGAGGCCCTGTCTTATCGCGGGCAGCAGCAGATTTAGATCATTAAAAAAAGGCGACCTAAGGTCGCCTTTTTATCTAAAGAGGATTAGAAGCTATAACCCAGTCCAAATACGACTTTATTCTTTTGTTTTTCATCAAAACGGTCATAACCACCCAAGATATAATTCATGCTTGCAGTTACACCTGTGTCACCAAGTGGCTTGCTTAAACCGATGTCAAAATGACGGAAACCAAAACTTTCTGTAGTTCCTTCAATAAAGTCACCTGATTTTTCATAAGCATATAAACCTAAAGCAGTATCCAAGCTAAAATCTTGTGGTAAAGCATAGCTATAAGTGGCTTTTAAATAGGTATCACCCGCATTGCCCCAAGTGGTATCTTCGAGAAGAGTTTGTGCTGTAACACCCAAATCTTTATAGCTCATACCCAGTAACAGCTCAAATCCATCAGAATTAACATCAGATTCATAATAATAATAGTAGGTCGTACCGATCGTTAAACCTAAGTCATCATTGACTGCATGGCTATAGCCAGCATAGAAGTTATTTTCGAAAGCATCACGTCCTTCTTCAGACAAAGGGTAATCTAGCGTAGATCCCCACCAACCTGCATAGAAGCCAGAGGCATGGTTATAATCAAGTCCACCTTGTAAGGTAGCGCCGCTATTTTCAGGAATGTTAGTAATACCACGCAGGTTATAGCTTGAGAGTACGCTGATATTTCCAGATACCGTATGTTCAGCAACAGGTTCTTCAGCAAAAGTAAAAGAAGATACAGTGCCCAATAAAGCAAGAGATAATACTTTTAATGTTAATTTCATTGTGTGGCTCCCCCAGATCGTCTGAGACGTTTTTTGATCATTGATTAAACTCAAGCTCAAAATTTGCAAGAGCTATGCCAATCTGGATAGAAGGAACCAAAATAATAAATCTAAAAAGATAAATAAAATTTAAGTTATTGTTTTTAATTTAAAATTTAAACTATAAAAAACTAAATTATCTAGGCTTTCTATTAAATAAATGTATTTGAGGGTATTTCACCACTTTTTTAATACTTATACATAATCATTTACAATTTGCCCCATTTTGATTCCATTTTTAGAATGAATAAAATTTGTGCTAAAAAATAGTGCGTAAATTTTGATCAAATTTTTGCACGTTCTAAAATAAATAAGCTGCTCACATTCATTTCACCACTTTATAAATATCATTTATACTTTCCAATAAAATTATGTTTTTACTCAATTTTTACCGATAGGTTAGAAATTAATCACCTCAAATCCTTGCTATTGTTTAATTTGAGTTAAAAAAATCTAAACTTTAGTGGAATATATCCAATAAAAAATGACATTTTTTCAGCAATTCTTATACAATTCCTAAAAAATTCCGATCAATTTGTATAAGGCTCTCTTCCCAATGCAAAATTCAAAAAAATTAACATTAGCAGTTTTGATTCAGGCTGCTTTGGTTTCTACCGCTTTCGCTAGCGAGCAAAGCGAATCGAAAGGTTTTGTAGAAGACGCAGGAGGTTCTGTACTTTTCCGTACCGGCTATTTGCACCGCGATAAAACAAACTATAACGACAATCAAACCGGTGCACGTGAAGTTGTTAATGATACAAGTTCAGCTGCTCAGACTGCGATCGTTAAATTAGACTCTGGTTTTACCAAAGGTGTAGTCGGCTTTGGTGCCGGTATTATCGGTGATGCATCTTTCAAATTGGGTGAAAATGCACATGCCGGTAATGACATGATTCCTCAACATCCGGATGGTTCAGCTTATGATCATTGGGCACGTGGCGGCGCATATGTAAAAGCACGTGTTTCAAACACGACTGCTACTTATGGTACTCAGGTTTTAGACTTACCTGTACTTGCAAGCAATACTGCGCGTTTAGTACCTGAATACTTTACAGGTGTATTGGTTGAAAGTAATGAAATCGAAAACTTAAGCCTCGTTGCTGGTAAATTTACTGAAAACCAGCGTTCAAGCCAGATCAAATCTGATGGTAATGAATTGGATCGCGCAATAGTTTGGGGTGCAAAATACAAATTTAATGATGCAGTGAATGCTTCTTACTATGGTACAGACATTAAAGACCGCCTAGAGCGTCATTATGTTAATGCAAACTATAGTTATGCATTGGCGAATGGTAGTACTTTAACTCATGACTTTAGTGGCTATCATACTGATTGGGATAAAAAGTCAGATGGTGGTGCATACACTTATTCGCATACCACAAATGATCTAAATAAGTTAAGCAACAATATTTGGGCAATTTCTACGACCTATAATAAAGGCCCACACAATGTCATGCTAGCTTACCAACAAAATACAGGTAATACAGGTTATGACTATGGTTTAGGTCAAGGTGTAGGTGATGGTCATCAAACCATTTATATGCCGAACTCATACCTGTCTGACTTTATTGGTAATGATGAAAAATCAGCACAGCTTCAATATACTTACGATTTCAGTGCAATGAATGTTCCTGGCCTATCTTGGACTTCTGCATTTGTATATGGTTGGGATATTGATGTTGCTAATCAAAATGATCGCTCTCAATTAATCACTGGTGATGCTCAAGAACGTGAATTCTTTAATCAGGTAAAATATACAGTTCAATCTGGTTTTGCTAAAGATACCAGCTTACGTGTACGTCACTCATACTACCGTGCGAGTGATGAATACCAATACGGAAACTACATTGGTGACACTAATGAATGGCGTATCTGGTTAGACATTCCTGTGAAATTATTCTAATTCATACGAATTTCAAGTCATAAAAAAACCTGCACAATGTGCAGGTTTTTTTATTCCAGGCTTTAAAAAGTTAAAACCTGGACGACAAAAAGCAATTATTTATTTGCTTCTGCATAAGCTTCGATTGAGCTCATAACTTCTTGTTTCGCAACATCAGCACCTTCCCAACCACTCAGCTTGACCCATTTACCTGGCTCAAGATCTTTGTAATGCTGGAAGAAATGTTCGATCTGGCTGATCAACAATGGAGGAAGATCAGTATATTCCTGAACATCTTTGTAGATTGGAGTCAGTTTGTCATGTGGAACTGCAACCAGTTTCGCATCAACACCACCATCATCTTCCATGTTCAATTTACCGACAGGACGGCAACGAATGACAGAACCTGGCTCTACTGGATGAGGCGTTACAACCAGTACGTCTAATGGGTCACCATCAAGCGATAGTGTGTTTGGTACATAACCGTAGTTTGCTGGGTAGAACATTGCTGTACCCATGAAACGGTCTACAAATAACGCATCAGAATCTTTATCGATTTCGTATTTGATTGGTGCTGCATTTGCAGGAATTTCGATGATCACATAGATATCGTTTGGCGCATCTTTACCCGCTGGGATATTGCTGTAGCTCATAGCATCACTCTTTAACAAGTTATATCTTTTAAAAAACCGCGACAATTATAACGGTTTTTAAAGATTTTTTTGGATTTTAAAATATCGAACTGTAAATATGTCCGCAGACCTGATGACTTAAACCAACTTGATGATCAGCAGCAATAAAGCTACCGGACATAACATCGAGAGCAACCATACGATAGAGCGTAAAGTCGCCCAGTTGGCTAAATAGCAGATTCCGTACGACACACGAAAAACCAGATAAGCCACACCAAAAATCATGACCAAATCTTGTGATATCACCAGGTACTCTGCCATCAAGATCGCAGCAATAAAGAGTGGCAAACTTTCAAAGCTATTCTGCTGGGCAGCATTGGCGCGACTGGCCAAGCCTGAAGACTTTTCTAAAAATGCCCGTGGATTCTGATTGTCTTTGCTGCTGAAGCCTGCTGATTTTTTTGCAATCAATGTAAACACATAAGGCAAAAGACAAGCGGCCAAAATGAGATAAATAACCCCACTAATGCTGTGCATCTGTTTTTTCTCATGAAAATTTTATCTCTATCATAGCATGGCATTTCGTGAATAAATTTTGTTAAATAAAGTGCTTTTTATTACTTGTTAAGGATTCACTATGGTCGCGCCTGATCAAAATGAAATGTTCGATATCCTCGAGAAACAACGCCAGCATCAATGTCAAGTGGATCGCGTATTAAAAATTGTCCTGCCGATTGTGGCATTTCTGATGGCCGTCATTTGTGCCAATATGAATATCTGGTCGCCAATCTTTACCTTTGCCATTTTATGGATTGCCTTTTATTTCGTAGGTATCAAGCGTATGCCTCTCTGGCACTGGCTGGTCGCGATTCTGGTGTATTGCTTGATCGACAACATTCTAAGTTATGGCAGCTTTAATCAAACCGGATTTACCCGCCAGTTCGGTACCATGTTTATTTTCTTGGGAGTAGTCGGCGTAGGTCGTCCTTATTTTGATCGCTGGTTAATGAAAAAATAAAAAGTCCAAATCAAAAAAAGCGCCTGATGGCGCTTTTTTTTCTTACAGGTATTAGGCTGTTTTACGTAAATCTTTACGCAGGATTTTACCTACGTTGGATTTTGGCAATTCATCCATAAACTCGACATAACGTGGACGTTTATAACCGGTCAGGTTTTCTTTAGCGAATGCTAAAACTTCTTCTGTGGTTAAAGACGGATCTTTTTTCACAACAAACAGTTTTGGCACTTCACCCGATTTTTCATCTGGCACACCAATCGCAGCCACTTCCAGTACTTTTGGATGAGTTGCTACAACTTCTTCAATTTCAGATGGATAGACGTTAAAACCAGACACTAGAATCATGTCTTTCTTACGGTCTACAATTTTCACATAACCACGTGAATCCATGACACCGATATCACCGGTACGGAAGAAGCCATTCACCATGACTTTTTCAGTTTCATCCGGACGGTTCCAATAGCCTTTCATGACCTGAGGACCACGGATTGAAATTTCACCTTGCTCACCCAGTGGAACTTCATTGCCTTCATCATCCAGAATAGCCACTTCAGTCAATGGTAATGGAATACCAATAGTGCCACTGAATTCTTCAGACGCAGGTGGGTTTGCTGTTGCCACCGGAGAAGTTTCAGACAAACCATAGCCTTCAACGATATTGGTTCCGGTAACTTTCTTCCATGCTGCTGCAGTAGAAGGAAGTACGGCCATACCGCCGCCCATCGCCATTTTCAGTTTACTATGATCAAGTTGCTTAAACTCTTCATTGTTTACCAGCGCATTGAAAAGTGTGTTCACTGCCGGGAAGAAAGTCGGCTGGTATTTACGTAGCTCTTTCATCACCGCAGGTAAATCACGCGGGTTTGGAATCAGAACATTCGCCTGACCTTTGTACATACCGTAAAGTGCGCATACCATGAATGCAAAGATATGATAAAGCGGCAATGCACAGAAAATACGGTCATCTGGCTGACCATCTTGCGCACCAAATTTACTCTGGAAGATGCCGTCACACTGCAGCATGTTCGCAACCAGGTTACGATGTGTCAGTTCAGCGCCTTTAGATACGCCTGTGGTACCACCTGTGTATTGAAGAACTGCTGTATCGCTAAGGGTCAATTCAGGGCGTTTATAGTTACTTGGATTAACTTTAGATAACGCCGCATTAAATCTCACATGGCCTGGAATATCCCAAGCTGGAATTTGCTTGCGCACAGAACGCAAGACAAAATTTACCAAAGTTCCTTTCAAGGCACCCAGCATGTCACCGACAGAAGCGACCACGACATGCTTCACTGGTGTTTTACCAATAATCGCTTGATAAACAGAAGCAAAGTTTTCAATAATCACCAGTACTTCAGCACCTGAGTCATTCAATTGATGCTCAAGTTCACGCGATGTGTAGAGTGGATTCACGTTGACCAATACCAAACCTGCGCGGAACACCCCAAGTGCCACAACCGGATACTGAAGAACGTTTGGCATCATCACTGCCACACGTGAACCTTTTGCCAACCCCAAGCTTTGTAGATAAGTTGCAAACTTACGGCTCGCCTCTTCCAGTTCATTGAAAGTCATTGCCTTATCCATAAAGATAAAGGCATCACGCGAGCCGAATTTTTGGAAATTACGCTCAAAAATATCTACTAGAGAAGTATTTTCTGCTGGTAATTCTACTGTTTCTGGAATCCCTGTTTTTTGGTATTCAGCAAACCAAATTTTTTCCATAATGGCCATCTCTCCAATCATAATCCTTAGTATTTCAACTGTTTTTTTCAATATCACACGCCATTTTTAGACTTGTATATGTGCGATATTGCATCCATCTTGTTGAATCGTTGTTCATATATAACGTATTTCGCAGGATGGATGCTAGTCTTATCTTTGAATCAACAGTTTATTTGCTTTTTGATATCCGCGTGGTAAAAGCTGTCCTTTTGCACCGCGCTTGCCGATATATTTGCGCAAATCATCCCCTTTTAATTTTAACTGCTGTTGTCCTGCAAGCACTTGAATTATTTCATCAAGCTTCAATATTGTCATGGACAAAATTTGTTCATCACCTTCAAGTTGTATCAATTTATTTCCTTTACCTTTGTTCAGTACAGGTAATTCTGCTAAATCGACAATCAACAGGCGTCCTGCTGAACTGAGCAGTGCAACATGTGTGGCATCTTCGAGTGGCTGCAGGTTCATGACCTCTGCCCCTTCAGATAAATTCAGGAAAGCTTTTCCGGCTTTGGCACTGGTATCCAGCTGCTTGGCCTGGGTTTTAAAGCCATAGCCTTTGTTGCTTGCTGCTAGAATTTCAGTTTCATCCTCTGCCACCAGAACCTGTTTAAAACCGACCCCGCTGCCTGGAGACAGTTTTGAACTGAGCGGTTCGCCGAGACCACGCGCAGATGGTAGCGTATTGATGGCCAAGGCATAGCTACGCCCAGTGTCATCTATTACATAAACGCGTTGATTGGATTTGCCCTGTGCATGACTCAAGTACTGATCACCGGCACGGAAATTCAGATTTTCTGCATCGACTTCATAGCCTTTGGCACAGCGAATCCAGCCAGCTTCTGATAACACCACCGTCACCGGATCGGCCGGCAACATTTCAGTTTCATTGATTGCAGCAGCTTCGGCACGCTGTACGATTGGCGAACGGCGATCATCACCAAATTTCTTGGCATCGTCTTTCAGTTCAGAAATAATCAGGCTTTTTAAAGATTCCGGATTGGCCAGTTGTTCACGAATTACTGCAGCTTTCGCTTCCAGCTCTTCCTGTTCGCGGCGCATTTCCATTTCTTCAAGCTTGGCCAAATGACGCAATTTCAGTTCCAGAATCGCTTCGGCCTGAATCTCGTCAATATTAAAACGCTGCATCAGTAGCGGCTTGGGCTGATCTTCTTCACGAATAATCTGAATCACTTCGTCAATATTTAGATAAGCAATGATCAGACCACCAAGAATATGCAGGCGTTTTTCGATCTTGTTCAGATGATATTGCAGACGACGCGTTACCGTGGTTTTACGGATCTCAATCCATTCCAGTAAAATACGACGAATCGATTTCACCTGTGGACGGCCATCCGCACCAATCATGTTCATGTTGACGCGGTAGCTGGATTCCAGATCGGTGGTGGCAAACAAGTGACTCATCACCGATTCGGCATCAATACGATTCGAACGCAATACAATCACTAAACGGGTTGGATTGGCATGATCCGATTCATCCCGTACATCGCTGACCAAAGGCAGTTTTTTGGCCTGCATCTGATCGGCAATCTGGGTGATGATTTTGGAGCCTGACACCTGATAAGGCAGTTCGGTGATGATAATTTCGTTTTTATCGACGCTATAGACCGCACGCATGCGGTAGCTGCCACGACCTGTGGTCTGAATTTTTAACAGTTCAGCAGGCGGGGTGATAATTTCAGCTTTGGTCGGCAAGTCTGGCGCAGGAATATATTCTGCGATTTTTTCATCGGTCAGGTTCGGATTACGAATTAGCGCAATCGTCCCTTTGACCACTTCACGCAGGTTATGCGGTGGAATGTCTGTGGCCATACCGACAGCAATACCAGTGGTGCCATTCAGCAAGATGTTCGGTACACGTGCCGGCAAGTTCACCGGTTCTTTCATCGAACCGTCAAAGTTGTCCTGCCATTCACAGGTGCCCTGTCCCAGTTCAGACAGTAATAGTTCACTGTACTGGGAAAGCTTGGCTTCGGTATAACGCATCGCTGCGAAAGACTTTGGATCATCTGGTGAACCCCAGTTGCCCTGCCCTTCAATAAACGGGTAACGATAACTAAAGGGCTGTGCCATCAGCACCATGGCTTCATAACAGGCCGAGTCACCATGCGGATGGTATTTACCCAGTACGTCACCGACTGTACGTGCCGATTTCTTTGGTTTGCTGGTCCATTTCAGGCCCAGCTCACTCATGGCATAGACAATCCGGCGCTGTACCGGTTTCAGGCCATCGCTAATATGAGGGAGTGCCCGATCCATAATCACGTACATGGCGTAATTCAGATAAGCTTGTTCGGTAAATTCTGCTACGGAGCGGTTTTCTGTCGCATGATGCGCAAGGCTTGTCATAACAACCTATAGTCCTAAATAATTCGTTTTTGTATCAATGTTTCTTATGCTAAGTCGTGGCTGTAGATGACACAAGGGCATCAAATCGTTCAGCGCGACAATTTGTGTCTTATGGCCTAAAAATATCCACTTTATAGGCCCTAAGCAACTAAAAAATCATTCCCTTTATAAGCCCATCGATTCGAGGGTCTTGCCTTTGGTTTCTTCACCCAAGACCAGAATCACAATCGCGACAGCGACCAGAACTGCCGTAAACATGGTAAAGACATAGCTAAAGCCATTCGGCATACCCATCAGATGGGTTACAGCAAAAGGTGCCGCGATACCGCCAATCCGGCCAACAGCCCCGGCCCAGCCTGAACCAAAGGCACGGATATTGGTCGGATATTGTTCCGGCGTATAAGTATAGAGTACGCCCCAGGCACCCAGATTAAAGAAGGACATCAGACAGCCCCAAATCACGATTTCAGTAACACTACCCGACTGACCAAAGAAATAGGCAGAAATCGCGCACATGCCAATAAAGCCGGCCAAAGTCGGCTTACGACCGAGTTTTTCGACCAGCCATGCCGCCACCAGATAACCGGGCAACTGCGCCAGAATCATAATCAGCACATATTCAAAAGACTGGACAATGCTATAGCCTTCTTTGACCAGTAAACTTGGCAACCAGGTAAAGATGCCATAATAGGAAAAGATAATACCGAACCAGATCAGCCAGAGCATAAGCGTACGGCGCGCAAAGATACCCGACCATAACTGGGAAAATGAAATATTCTGCTTCTCTGCGACCGGTTTCACTTCAAAAATTTCATAGACTTGAACGCCACATTGACGCTCAATCTTTTTCACCAGTGCCGAAGCTTCCTCTATACGGCCACGGTTAATCAGGAAAGGAATAGATTCCGGCACCATTTTCCAGATCACGATGGCATACAGCGCAGGCAGGCCACCAATCATGAAAGCGGTTTGCCAGCCAAAATCTGGAATGATAAAGCGCGATACTAGCGCCGCGACCAGCCAGCCCAGCCCCCAAAAACTTTCCAGCAAGACAATAAAACGGCCACGTACATGCGCAGGAATATATTCACTGACCAGCGTTACGGCCACGGGTAGCTGACCACCCAAGCCCAAACCGACGATAAAACGGAATACCAGCAGCCAGGTCAGATCCGGTGCAAAAGCACAAGCTGCAGTGGCCAGGCTATAAATGACCAGGGTCGCAGCAAAGACTGTTTTACGGCCAAAACGGTCTGCCAGGCCACCTGAACAAATCGCCCCGATCGCCATGCCGACAAAACCGATCGACACCACCCAGCTTTTTTGATCGGCAGTCATCTGCCAGTCTTCAGCCATTTTTGCCAGGATAAAGGAAATCAATCCGGTATCCATCGCATCAAACATCCAGCCCAGTCCAATCACCACCAGCAAGGTGTAGTGAAACCTACCAATCGGTAAGCGTTGTATGCGAGAAACTAAATCCATAACAAAAATCTCTGATCAGGTGGAACGGGAGATGCTGCTTTCTCAACAGGTGGGCTGCTTTATATTTTTTATACTACGAATTGAGCTGAATGCGGCTATTTTTATTGCCGCACTTTATACATTTAAAAATTAAGATTCGTCTTTGGAAGATGCCGAGTGCTCATCATCATCTTTATAAATGAATTTTGGCATTTCCAGACCAAAATAGATGGCGATCAGACGTAAGCTAAAACCAAAAATCAGGGTAGACAAAATGGTCAGATCCTGCGACAAGCCGTAGTGGCTACAGAGCCAGTAAAAGATCACTGAAACAAAGGCAATACTGGCATACAGTTCACGGCGGAACACCAGCGGCACGTCATTACATAAAATGTCACGCAAAATCCCGCCAGACACTCCGGTCAAAACACCCGCGACGGCGCTGACCACAAAACCATGTCCCATTTCCAGGGCAATCTGGCAGCCAATAATGGTAAAGCCAATGAGCCCCAAGGCATCCAGTACCAGGAATACATTACGTAACTGTCGCATCCATTTGGCAATCAGGATGGTGACGAAGGCGGCGCAACAGGTCAGCACCAGATATTCGGGATGTTTGACCCAAGTCAAGGGATAATGTCCGAGCAGAACATCACGGACCGAACCACCGCCCAGTGCAGTAACACAGGCAATAATCATCACGCCAAACCAGTCCATGCTGCGCCGGCCAGCGGACAGTGCCCCGGTCATGGCTTCAGCGGTAATTGCAATAATATAGATGACGGTCAGTAACATCGCCCTGCTTCCACCTGAGGCTATGAGATGGCGGCTATTCTAAGCTAAATCTGTGTGAAAGTTATAAGAATCCGGCACAACATTGCTTAAATTTTTTCCCCGAACCACAAATGCAGGCCTGTTTCATGGTGATGTTATGGTCTGTAGTCGGATCCAGAAAATACCAGCGACCTTCAAACTTCACAAAATGCGAAGCTTCATGATGCACCTGTGCCTGCTTGCCATCATGATAATGTGCCTTAAACTCGACCAAGGCATGATTTTTATCTAGTTTTTCATTGGCTTGAACAATTTCAAGCTTTAACCATTGATTGGCTTTACTCCATTCACTAATTGACTGCAGGTCCAGCGCTTGTTGCTGACCCAGCGCAGTCGTGGTTTTGATGTAATCGATTTCATGCTTGGCGAAGGCACTGTAACGGGAACGCATGAGTTGCTGTGCAGTCTCTGCGACCTTTTGCCCTACATGCAGTGGCTGACAACAACTGTGATATTCGCCTTGTCCACATGGACATGCTTCTGACATTTCAGTTCCATAAAAATAGCCCGACAATGCGGGCTATTTTAGCAAACTTTACAGGCCAAACATTGGCTAGAATCTAGTCCTGTGCAGGAAGCTGCGGAATGATATGCACTTTATCGATCTTATGACCGTCCATCGTCACGACCTCAAAGATATGCCCATCTGCTTCAAACTTTTCACCGCTATGTGGTAAACGTGCCATATGGAACAATACATAACCAGATAAAGTCGAATATTCTTCGGTTTCATTGACCAGATCACGATCCAGCAGCAAGGAAACATGACGAATATCGGTGGAACCATCCAGAATCAGGCTGCCATCTTCCAGGCTTTCCGCGGCGGCTTGCAACTCATCTTCATCCGGGAATTCACCGGCAATTGCTTCAAGAATATCAATTGGGGTGGCAATCCCTTCAATTGAACCATATTCATTCAGGACAATTGCCATCTGCAATGGAGCCTGACGCAACTGTTCCATCACCATCAAGACCTGGGCATTTTCATGCACAATCACCGGTTCACGTAAGTGCTTTTCAAAATCCAGCACCCCGGTTTCAATGTATTCGTTGAGGACTTTATGGGTCAGTACCACACCGGCAATATTATCCAGTTCACCCCGGGCGATAATCAGACGCGAGTGGCTCATCTGCAATAACTGTTCTTTGATACTGTCAGCGTCATTGTCCAGATCAATCCATTCCAGTTCAGGACGTGGCGTCATTACCGACTTGACCGGACGTTCAGACAGACCCAAAACTCCCTGCACCATGACACTGTGATAGATACCGTTATCATCATTAAAGACTTCATCAGCAAAGGCACGTGTCGCCAGAACATCTTCCGGCTCAGAAGAATCATTGTCCTGAGCAGGTTTACCACCCAGCATCCGCATTACGGCAGAAGCAGTACGGTAGCGCATGTCGGTGGTGGTCACCATTTTTTCCTGATTGCGTTTCATGGTCTGGTTAATAAATTCGACAATCACCGAGAAGCCAATTGCAGCATACAGGTAACCTTTCGGAATATGGAAACCGAAGCCTTCGACCACCAGCGAGAAGCCGATCATCATCAGGAAGCCCAGACACAGAATCACCACGGTCGGATGTCTGTTGACGAAATCCATCAGAGCTTTGGATGCCCAGAGCATAATCCCGATGGCAATAATCACGGCAATCATCATCACTGACAGGTCTTTGACCATACCAACCGCAGTAATCACGCTGTCTAATGAGAATACGGCGTCCAGCACCACGATCTGGACAATCACCATCCAGAATACCGCATGGACCGGATTTTCTTCTTTGATGACGGGTTTGGCTTCCAGACGCTCATGCAGTTCCATGGTGCCTTTAAACAGCAGGAACACCCCACCAAACAATAGAATCAGATCGCGGCCCGAGAAAGCATGATCAAAGATGTGGAATAGTGGATCAGTGAGGGTCACTACCCAGGCAATCGAGGCCAGCAAGATCAAACGCATCAGCAGGGCCAGCATCAAGCCGACAATCCGCGCCGTATTACGTTGTTCTGGTGGCAGTTTCTCCGCCAAAATAGCAATGAAAACCAGATTGTCGATCCCGAGTACAATCTCAAGAACAATCAACGTGAGTAAACCGACCCAGGCTGAAGGGTCTGACATCCATTCAAAGATCATACGCTTGGCTCCTGAAGCTCAGGACTGCAGCATGGAATCACCTGACGCTGTGACACAGCAAAACAGAATTTTTTATATTGAATAAGATCAATTATTTGGCGTAGATTTATAAAGTTAAACGGCCAACTACCACTACCCATCGTCGTTCTATTGTTGTGAAACCAATTTTCAGTATATCAAGATCAATTTGAAATTCACCTGTTTTCATAGCTGTTTATCGATGAATTTTGCTGAGCCCTATTGCAGTGAAAATGTCCCTGCTCACAGAATTGTCATATTTATTAATTAAGCTAGAGTCACAAGAAAGAAAAATGATAAGGTGAAGAAAATAAATGCAAAGCGTAATTCAAATGACAGATTATTTTAAAGAAAACTCCCCAAAAACAACACGCCCTCTAGTGGCTCTCTATTGTGGTTCACGTGCAGGCAACAAACCGGTTTATTTAGAAAAAGCCATTCATCTCTCGCAAGGACTGGCAGAACATGGTTTCGGGCTGGTTTACGGTGGCGCCAGTATTGGCTTGATGGGACAGGTCGCGGATGCCATGATCCAGCATGGCGGTGAAGCTGTAGGGGTGATTCCTGAATTTATGCTGGATTATGAAATTGCCCATAACCAGCTCACCGAATTACATGTGGTGACCAGCATGCATCAACGCAAGGCTATGATGGCCGAGCGGGCCTGTGCCTTTGTGGCCTTGCCGGGTGGACTGGGCACGTTTGAGGAAATTCTGGAAATTGCCACTTGGGGTCAGCTAAACCAGCACCAGAAACCGATGATGCTCTATAACGTGAATGGCTTCTATGATGCCTTGATTGCGCAGCTGGACCGCGCCGTTGAAGATGGTTTTTTACCGCCACAGCATCGTGCCAAACTGATCATTTGTGAACACGAAGAAGAAATTTATACGACTTTAACCAATTTAGGCCATCCGCAAAGATTTGTAGTCTAAGCTTCTCAAGCAATAAAAAAGCGAGCACCTGGCTCGCTTTTTTATTGGATTTTTAATATCAGGTCTTATTGACCATAATTCGTCACAAACTCATAAAACATCGGCAAAGTCGTTGCCAGAATGACCGACATAGCCAGACCGAACATCAGTTTCATGGCATCTGCACTGACATTGCGTGACGTACGATGTTTATTGACTTCATCCAGAATCATCGACATGGCAAATTCACGACCTGCAAGTAATCCCAGGAATACCCAAGTGGTACTCATTGGAATATTGCTCCACTCTTTGAAGATCAACAGGATAATGGCATACAGGAAGTCGATAATCGTCGCAGCACGAATGTCGGTCACACCGGTTTTGGTATCGACAATTTTCTGGATGGCCCCACCACGTTGATACAGAATCACGCCCAGCAACACTACGAATACCGCAATCGCAAACATCAGGAATTCAAACGGTACCTGACGCGGCACATACACGAAGATGTTGGCCAGATCCTGAATCAGCCATTGGCTCCACAGGAAACCGGTAGATACCCACTGCAAGCCCATCCAGACCTTGGAGTGTTCCTGATGACGTGTCTTGGCAAAATGGCGTGCCAGCTGCTTGACCACAAAACGATAGATGACAATCGCCACCACAAAGGCCACCGCATAGCCCATCATCGATTTGACCATCATCGAGCCTAAGCTGGCGGGAGAGAAAATCGTAAGCACCAGGAAAGTGGTACTGACTGGAATCCCGTATTTGGTCAGCATCAACAGCAGAATTGGCGGCACAATGTACAGCCAGGTAATGCCACCTTCAGGGAAAGGAATCGTTTCTAAACGACCGTATGAGGCATCACCCACCCCAGATGCATACCAACCATAGACCAATACGACAATTAAAATTGAGCTGATATAAATCCACAATACCCACCATGGGCGATGTGAATTCGAAGAAATAAATGTCCCTAAGGTTTGAGGTACATCATTTCCGACAATAGAGTAAGCGGCCAAACAGAAGCCGATCACCATCAAAATCTCGATTGTCATAAAAACAAACCTATACGCGAGGAGATTTCAGCAGTGCTGAAAAGTTGGCCCAAGATTATGACGGTTTTATTTCATTTTAATGACAAGACTGTCATATATATGGTCACCTTACAAAAAAGAGCACCGAAGTGCCCTGAATTTAAAAGCTTTTGACTACTTGAGATTTACTTGATAAATCGTGGTACTGCCACTGACTTCATGGCCGACCACCAGGAGGG
The DNA here is from genome assembly GCF_049896445.1 of Acinetobacter sp. TWP2-2-3. Taxonomy (GTDB): domain Bacteria; phylum Pseudomonadota; class Gammaproteobacteria; order Pseudomonadales; family Moraxellaceae; genus Acinetobacter. The sequence continues at coordinate 13,239 of NZ_JAFCUI010000004.1, read as the reverse complement.
ATTTCTTATTCGGGGAGTCTTTGGCGGGGATAAATACCAAACCTTCCGGTCCTAAATCACCGGCTTGTCCCATTTCAATCTGCGCTGTAGTCGCTTTAAAATCACGTGAATTAATATATTGCACGAAGACTGGTGATGCAGGTGTAGACACATCATAGACCATGATGCCACCGACACGCTCCAGCCCAATAAAGGCAAAGGTTTTTTGGCCAATCTGCCCCAAGGTCACCCCTTCAGGTTCCGGCCCTTTATTGTCACTGCGATTATCCAGTCCGGCTTCTTCATGATTAAAGTTGAAAATTTCAGGATGATGTTTGGCAATATACTGCTCAAATTGATCGCCCGAATCCCATACCAAATCCAAACCGGTCTGCTGATCATTTTCCACCCAGATACTGACCGAGCGTGTACCAAAGCTATATAAATGATCATAGACCAGATTGCCCCGTTCATTCAGTTTGGCTGTACCATCGGCATTTTTTTGATAGCCTTCGGTCCACGTAATATTTAAACGGCCCAACAGATGATCTTCACGGCAGTCTTTGGCATCCCCTACAATAGCACCGCAGTAGGCAAAGTTAGTTGGATTGAGTTCTGCACCTTTGGCCAATACCCGAAGATGGGCTGGTAAATCATCACCCAGACGGCGGTCAAAGCCTTTGGCATGCACCAAGTGTTTCACCCGCCATTCTTCTACAAAGCCTTGGCTGGTATCGTTATTGAAATATGCAGGATTGTTTTCACCCCAGGCACGGGCATCGCCTTCATTGGCAGACACAATATAGGTTTTGCCGGCGACCTCGAAACTTGCAATCGCATCTGGCATATATAAGCCACGGACATTGGCCCAAGTTTGAATATCGATTTTGCCTTTACCCTCGACACCATCCGCATCGCTGACATCCATACCATGACCCTTCATGCCATGATCTTTAAAGCCAAATGGATAAACAGCGAGCACCTTGGCAGAAGCCACATCAATTTTGGCCAAGGCATTGTTTTCCTGTAAGGCAACCCAAGCAGTTTTTCCATCTTTTGAAACAGTGATGTACTCAGGTTCAAAATCCTGAGCTGTGCTGGCCTTTGGTCCGAAAATGCGGATGCCCTGTTCACGCAATGCTGCTTCCCATCCATTAAAGGCCTTAAAGTCTGCTGTACGAACGATCGGGGCTTTTAAATTGGCCAGACTAATGACAGACACTGAACCTTCTGGATCGACCTGATAATCATCAGAAGGCTCGCCTTCATTGGCCACCAGCAAGCTTTGACCATCCCGTGTGAAAGTCAACATGTCCGGCAAGGCACCCACCTGTACGTGGGCCAGCTTACTCAGGTCTTTGGCCTGATATAAGGCCACATAGCCAGGATCGGTTTTCACAGCAGCCTGAATCGCAATGGCGACAATGCCATTATGTACCGCGACACTGTTGACCTCAGCCTCTGGCGCAATGTCATCGACCGTGATAGATGTTATTTTTTTCGGCTGATCAGGTCGACTTAAATCCAGTACATCCAATACGCCTTCTTTGGCATTGACCACGAATAGGCGTTGACTCTCGGCATCAAAGGCCGGAATTTCTGCTGCACTTTGCGCAAACATACCCGATTCATAAGCAGCTAATTTGCTTAACTCGATCGAGTTCGGTGTAGCCTCGACGATTGGAACCGGTGTTTCATTTTCATTCTCACTTCCACATGCCACCATCCCCACAGCCAGCATGGCCACTATCAAAGACTTTAATTTTAATTTCATTTTTTTGTTGATCTATCATGAAGAATTCGTGACCAATTTATAACCAGAGCATTGCAGTGCCATGACAGATCGGTTGCAGTTCCTTGACACAACACTGCTATAAAAGTTGAAACGCTTTATATACGACAGACTCGGCTGATTCCTTTAAACTATTCAAAATTTTCAGTTTTCCAGAATTATGAATGCCACGCCTACGCATCAAGCCTTAGATCCCGAGTTTAGACTGCTGGTCTTGTTGGTCTCGATTGGCTTTTTCATGCAGGGGCTGGATACCACCATTATTAATACCGCCTTACCTGCAATTGCCCAAAATTTGCAGGAAGATCCGCTACGCATGCACAGTGTGGTCGTGGCTTATGTGCTGTCTGTGGCGGCCTGCATTCCCTTAAGTGGCTGGCTGGCAGACCGGTTCGGGGTCAGAAATACATATTTTGCTGCGATTATTATTTTCTCTTTGGCCTCTTTGGGCTGTGCCTGGTCAAGTAGCCTGAATGAATTATTGGTGTACCGGATCTTTCAAGGGATCGGTGGTGCATTATTGCTGCCGGTCGGCCGTTTGGCGATGCTGAAGATCATTCCCCGTACCCAATTTCTGGCCGCCATGAGTCTGATGAGTCTGGCCGGTCTGATTGGTCCGTTGATTGGCCCGACCCTAGGTGGCTGGATGGTCGAATATCTGTCCTGGCACTGGATTTTCCTGATCAATCTGCCGATTGGCTTGCTGGGCGCACTGATTACCTTTAAGGCCATGCCGAATGTACTTGAACCTACAGTCGCCCATTTTGATTATTGGGGCTTTATCTTGCTGGTCGTGGCCATGGTGGGCCTCTGTCTCGGAATTGAAAATTTTGCCAGTCCACACAACTCGCTGTGGTGGAGCCTCAGCCTGATTCTGGCCGGTTTATTGGCCACCCTGATTTATGCCTATCATTCACATACGCATAGCAACGCGCTGTTTCGCAGCCAGTTGTTTAAAAATAAAATTTATGCGATTGGCATTTTGGGTAATTTCTTTGCCCGTCTCGGCGGCAACTCGATTCCGTTTTTATTGCCTCTGATGTTGCAAGTCGCATTCGGTTTTGAACCTTTTATTACCGGTTTATTGATGATTCCGACTGTGCTCGGTTCGCTGGCCTCCAAACCCATTATCCGCAACATCATTCAGCGTTTTGGCTACCGTCGGGTCTTGCTGGTCAATACCTTACTGGTAGGTCTATGTATTGCCAGTTTTGCCCTGACCACGGCGGAAACCCCAATCTGGCTCCGTGCGATTCATTTCTTTATCTTCGGCATTTTAAATTCACTGCAATTCGTGTCGATGAATACCCTGACCTTAAAGGACTTAAGCCAGCAGGATGCCAGTAGCGGCAACAGTTTCCTGTCGATGATCATGATGCTGTCAATGAGTATCGGGGTGGCACTGGCAGGAACACTGGTGAACATGCTGAGTGCCTATTACGGCGCTGACAATCTGGTGGCTGCTTTTCATGTATCACTGATCTGTTTAGGCTGCATCAATATTATTGCGGCCTATATTTTCTGGCATATTCCTAAAAATACCCCGGTTTGATGCGCTATATTCACTTTGGGCTGATTGTAAGTTTTAGGCTAAATCACATATAGGCAAGGACTGAAAATGCAGAAAAATCAGGCTCCGAACAGAGTTCATAAATCGCTCTTGATTGGGCTTGGCGTGCTAATCACTGTGATCGCTAGCGCCATGGTCTATCTCTGCCTGATGAAAGCACCCTCTGCCCATGCGGCCGATTACCCAATCCAGGGTTTTGATGTATCGCATCATCAAAAAGAGATTCAGTGGCAGCAGATTTCGCCTGAAAAATACCGATTTGTTTATCTGAAAGCCACTGAAGGCGGCGACTTTAAAGATACCAAATTTCAGGAAAACTGGCTCAAGGCCCGGGAACGCGGCTTTCTGGTCGGTGCCTATCATTTCTACCGCCTCTGCCGCGATGGCAGCATTCAAGCCCAGAATTTTATTGACTCCGTACCCAATAAACCGGATGCCTTACCGCCAGTAATTGATCTGGAATATGACAGCAAATGCATCAATACCTATTCTAAAGAGCAGCTTTTAAACGAAATTCAGGTGATGCACGATGCCCTGAAAAAGCATTATGGCAAGCAGCCGATTTTCTATATTTCTAAAGCTTTTTATAATATTGTACTGGCAGGACACTTTCCTAACGTACCACTCTGGGTACGTGAATACAAAGGTCTGCCTGATTTAAAAGATCAGCCTAAATGGACGTTTTGGCAACATACCAGTCAGGGGAAAATTCCCGGTATTACCACACCGGTAGACCTGAATGTTTTTTATGGCTCAGAACAGCAATGGCTGGATTTTCTCAAAAAGAATGCAATTGCAGTACCCTCATCTAAGAATCAAGAGAAACAAAGCTGATCGCCTGAAAATAGGTTCTTTATAAAAACAACAAGGAAATAAAAAGATTGAAATGGATAAAAGGCGTTTTACTCGGTCTGCTAATTCTTCTCCTGCTCATCGCAGGTACACTGGCTTATCTGTTGCAAGCTTCAGGAGAACTCAGGGACTTTCAAGCGTGGCAGCCGAAAACCGGTACATCCGTTCACGGTCTCACCGTTAAATTTTTTGGTGTGTCCACCCTGTTACTCGATGATGGCCACGATCAGGTCCTAATCGATGGTTTCTTTAGCCGGCCATCTTTGTGGCAAGTACTTAGCCGCCCTATTCAAAGTGACAGGCTACTCATTGAACAACTGGTGCAACGCCACGAATTGAGCCGGACCCAAGTCATTCTGGTCAGTCATTCTCATTATGATCATGTTCTGGATGTCCCGGCTTTACTAGAGATGCTTCCCGAAACTGCTGTGGTCGGTTCGCCGAGCACCCTGAATATCGCCCGGGCAAATCCCAAAGTTACTCCACAGCAATTACAGCCGATTAAGCCTGGGCAAGTACAGCAATGGGGACATTTCCAGACCACGGCAATTCCCTCACAACATACCCCGCCCACAGCGATAAATGATGATTTAGGCGAAGAGCTGCTGCGGCCTTTAACTCTTCCGGCTAAATTTTCCGAATTTAAAGAAGGTGGCAGTTTCGATTACTTGATTGAGCATGCGGGACATAAAATTCTGGTCAAGACCAGTACCGGATTTATCCCGGATCAATTTAAAAACCTACAGGTCGATACTTTATTTTTAGGTATTGCCCAGCTCTCCAGACAATCCAGTGACTATCAGCAGCAATATCTGACTGAAACCCTGAACATGCTCAAGCCCAAAGTAGTGATTCCGGTGCATTGGGATGATTTTTTTCAGCCTTTAAAGCAGCCACTGCAATTTTTACCCCGTCTTGCCGATGACACTCCAAAAAGTTTGCAACTTCTGATTCAGGCTGCCGAGACACAAGGGACAAAAGTCATTCTGCTCAGCGGACCGCAACCCTATTTACTCAACTCAGCCTTCGCTTCCCAATCCGATTAAAGCCCCTTAAGATAGCGAACATGCGCAAAATTATTCATATCGATATGGATGCGTTTTATGCCTCGGTTGAGCTGCGTGAACGTCCAGAACTGAAAGACTTACCTGTGGTGATAGCCTCGCATCATCCTCGGGCGGTGGTCGCGGCTGCCTCCTATCCGGCACGGGTTTATGGCCTGCGTTCTGCCATGTCCATGGGGCAGGCGCGCAAACTGTGTCCTCAAGTTATCGTGATTGAGCCAGATTTTGCCAAATACCGGCAAGTATCGGCACAGATTCATCAGATCTTCCAGCAATATACTTCCCTGATTGAGCCACTGTCTCTGGATGAAGCCTTTCTGGATGTCACGGAGAATTTACAGCAGATTCCCAGTGCCACCGAAGTCGCCATGCGAATTCGCGAGGATATTTTTCAAGCCACCGGATTAACTGCTTCTGCCGGTGTGGCACCCAATAAATTTCTCGCTAAAATTGCTTCGGACTGGCACAAACCGAATGGGATCTGTGTGATTAAACCTTCGCAGGTACAGCGTTTTATCCAGGATCTGCCCCTGAAAAAAATTCCCGGCGTCGGTAAAGTCACTCAGGAAAAACTGAAAAGCCTGAATCTAGAAACTTTAGGCGATTTACAACAGATTGATGAAGCCTTACTGATTCAGCATTTTGGCAAATATGGACGGCGGCTATTTTTGTATGCTCAAGGCATTGATGAACGACCGGTTGAGGTGGAACGGGAGCGCCAGCAAATTTCCAAAGAAACCACTTTTGATGATGACCTTCATCTAAATCAATGTCGCCCCTATTGGGAACCTTTAGTTGGACAAGTATGGCAAAGCCTGCAAAAGAAACAGCTTTCTGCTCGCGGCGTTACGGTCAAATTAAAACTCAAGAATTTTCAGGTGATGCAACACAGTAAAAGTTTTAAACAGGTGCTGCGTAGCCCACAGGAATTAGCCCAAGCCTTGGACTTACTGCTCGACGACCTGCATATTGCTCCGCAGATGCAATTTCGGCTGATCGGCGTCGGCGTGTATCAGCTCAGCGTCCCCGAAACTGAAACCCAGTTATTGCTACTCTAAACCTTTTTTGATCATGTTTTAGGCATCAGTTTAAAAATACGGCAACTTTGTTTTTACATTTTGATTTTTTAGAGTACTCTATCTGCGCAATGCATTATCCATGTATGTGCTGAGATGCTGAAAATCACCTTTACTTTCAGCATGCTGTCCTGTGATTAGCGTGACGATCAAATCCGAATATTGCAGGGCAACTCTGATGTAACTCATGGAATCCCCTCCTGCATGTCTTCTGTAAATTCTTCTATTGTTCAAGAACAACGCGCACGTAAAGCTGCGCTATCTAGTTTTGTTGGTGCTGTTGTCGATTGGTATGATTTTCTCCTTTACGGCATTGTTGCAGCCTTAATTTTTAAAGATCAGTTTTTCCCTAGTATTGGCGAGAACATGGGCACCTTGGCGGCACTAGCCACCTTTGGGGTCGGCTTCCTGTTTCGTCCTTTAGGCGGTGTGGTATTTGGTCACTTTGGTGACAAGCTCGGCCGCAAAAAAATGCTGGTACTCACGGTAATCCTGATGGGAATTTCCACGGTCGGGATTGGTCTACTGCCAAATTTCGAGGCAATTGGCTGGTGGGCTCCGGTGCTGTTGGTGTTTTGTCGAGCCTTGCAAGGCTTTGCTGTCGGTGGTGAATGGGGCGGCGCAGCTCTGATGGCAGTTGAAAATGCACCCAAGGGTAAAAAAGCCTTTTATAGCAGTGGCGTTCAGGTCGGCTATGGTGTTGGCTTGGTATTGGCCACCGGTGCAGTGTCGATTATTATTGCGACACTGGGTGAAGAAGCCTTTGCCGAGTGGGCATGGCGTATTCCCTTTCTGGCCAGCATCGTACTGTTAGCTGTGGCGATGTGGATTCGCCGTGATCAGGATGAATCTCAGGAATTTGTAGAAAAGGTGGTCAAAGCAGACCATCATCCAGAAAAGCTGCCAATCTTGCAAGCCATCAGCAAACATCCAAAAGCTTTCTTCTATATCATTGCCTTACGTCTGACTGAATTACTGACCATGTATCTGGTCACCAACTTTGCCCTGAACTATTCCACCAGCAACCTAGGCATGGACAAACAGTTCTTCCTGAATATCACGCTGATGGTCGGGGTAATTAGCTGTTTCAGTATTCCATTTTTTGCCTGGCTGGCGGATAAATTCAATCATCAGAAAATGTGTGTCTGGGGCGGTTTGATTGGTGCGCTTTCAGCCTTTCCATTTTTTATGGCGCTCGATGCACAAAACACCTGGATGATCATTATGGGGGCAATTTTACTGGCGAACGTCGCACACGATATGGTGGTCAGTGTCCATCAACCGATTTTCACCTCCCTGTTTGGCACAGAATACCGCTACAGCGGTGCCGGAGTTGGCTATCAGGTGGGGAGCATCATTGGGGGTGGTTTTACCCCATTTATTGCAGCGGCACTGGTGATTTGGGCGGATGGTTCATGGCATTATGTAGCCATCTATCTGGCGGTGGGTTGTCTGCTGACTGCACTGGTCGCAGCCCTGATGCCCAAAACTCAGGATGAACAACATGACAGTTGAACGTTTACACGTATCGAAACGCTTTTCGGAAATTGCTATTGCCGGTAATCTGGTGCATCTTGCCGGCCAGCTGGCCACAGATGTCGAACTGGATATTAAAGGACAAACCCAACAGACTTTAGATATTATTGACCAGTTTCTGGCAGATGCCGGCACAGACAAAAGTCACATCATGTCGGTAACTATCTATTTGAAAGATATTGAAAAGGATTATGCAGCCTTCAATGAAGTCTGGGATGCCTGGGTCGCTGATATCGAAGCCCTGCCTCGTACCTGTGTCGAAGCAAAACTCTATGATCCACGGGTATTGGTCGAGCTGACCGTCGTGGCGGTTAAACCGGAATAATGTTTCAAGATCGATACTCATAAAAAAAAGTATGCTTCTGGCATGCTTTTTTGTTTTAACCGACTGCTTTAATTTTACTGCGCTCTAAATCCGAATATAAATAATATTTTTTCAGATCATTGCTAACTGTATATTTGGGCATTTTCTGCATTTGCGCTTGCTCCTGCAAGAAGTCCTGGCGCAACTGATAATATTCCGGCACATCATCGTAACGAATCACCCGATAACCGGCCATGGTTAGTAATGCATCCTGAAAACCCGTCTGCTGGGGACGCTTTAAGATTAAGGGATCATCCACTCCCACCACGGCTAAAATCTGGTGCTGCTGATCCAGAATTACAAAATCTGCAGTCAGGTTGCGGTACTTATGTCGAGTCCGGTTAAATTTAGTCGTCATTAAGGCATCATAGGAAACATGTGCCAGAATAATGTATTCAGGTAAGACTTCTCTCAGGCGAGTGAAGGTCAATTGCTCATTCAGGTTAAAAATAGCACGTTGCTTTAACGCACTGTCTTGTGGTTTGGAATTATTTCCGAGCTTTTTCCATGCCATGAGCACGACACAGAAGAGCAGGAAACTCCCAATCATAATATAGGTGGTCATGCCTAAATCCTTGCATTCTTATAATCATTTTTGTTTTATTGTTGTGCAGTATAAACCCACGCTTTATTTTAAATAGAGCTAACAACCAATCTGTTTAAATACCCATACAACCGGTATCAAAACTCGATTCTATGTTACCTAAAGTGACATCTCTCTAGATGCCAATGAAAGTGGATTTAAAGTACTGATAATGCACTCTAAAACATCCATGGAATTGATCGCAATACATATCTGCCCAACTGTAGGACAATTCCGACAAAGTGTTATTTTTATATCACTTTTTTAAAGAACTTAGTCCAAATAATATATTCTTTTACACTTTCAACGCACAAGCTCAGGCTACGTTACTTTACCCAAGAGCTAAAAAAAGACACCGAAGTGTCTTTTTATTAACTTAATTATGCACGTGATTTGGGCTTCGCTTTAGGCTTTGGCCCACCAAACGGTTTTTTGGCATCACCCGTTTCACGTGGTGGTAAACCAGTGTGCTGGGTCAGAATTTGACCACGCTCAGGACGTTTCTTGGTATTTGAAGGACGTGACTGAGCTTGTGCAGCCTTGCTACGATTCCCTTGCTCACCGGTACGTTTTTGCGAATCACCGGCAACCGTCGAATTCTTCTTACGCGCCGATTGATACTGACCGTCTGCACTGCCTACAGGCTGATAAGTCGGAATTAAATGCTGTTTCGAATTACCAATCAAATCCTGACGACCCATTTCTTTCAGGGCTTCACGCAGTAAAGGCCAGTTGTTTGAATCATGATAACGCAAGAAAGCTTTGTGCAAACGACGACGCTTCTCACCTTTCACAATGTCAACATTTTCAGTATAACGCGCCACTTTCGCCAGCGGGTTTTTACCCGTGTAATACATAGTAGTTGCAGTCGCCATCGGTGATGGATAGAAGGTCTGTACCTGATCGGCACGGAAACCATTCTTCTTCAACCAAATCGCCAGATTCATCATGTCGTAATCGGTGGTGCCCGGATGCGCCGCGATGAAGTAAGGAATCAAGTATTGTTCCTTACCGGCTTCTTTACTGTAACGATCAAACATTTGCTTGAAGCGGTCATAGGTACCAATACCCGGCTTCATCATTTTATTGAGTGGACCTTTCTCGGTATGTTCAGGCGCAATTTTTAAGTAACCACCGACATGATGGGTGACAAGTTCTTTGACATATTCAGGGTTTAAAACCGCAAGGTCATAACGTAGGCCTGAACCAATCAGAATTTTTTTAATGCCTGGTAAAGAACGTGCTTTACGATATAACTGCGTCAATGGCGCATGGTCGGTATGCAGGTTTTGGCACACGCCCGGGAATACACATGACGGTTTACGACAGTTCTTTTCAATCTCAGGATCTTTACAGGCCAGACGGTACATATTGGCTGTTGGGCCACCCAGGTCCGAGATAATGCCAGTAAAGCCTGGAGCCGTATCACGGATTTTTTCCACTTCACGCAGAATCGATTCTTCAGAACGGTTCTGAATAATACGACCTTCATGTTCCGTAATCGAACAGAAAGTACAGCCACCGAAACAGCCACGCATGATGTTCACAGAGAATTTGATCATGTCAAACGCAGGGAAACGGGCATTGCCATAAGCAGGATGCGGCAGACGTGCATAAGGCAGGTCAAACACATAGTCCATCTCTTCCGTAGTCAACGGAATTGGCGGTGCATTCAACCAGACATCACGTTCACCATGCTTTTGCACCATGGCACGCGCATTCCCCGGATTGGTTTCCAAATGTAGAATACGGTTGGCATGTGCATAGAGCACTGGATCTGCAGCAACTTCTTCAAAAGTAGGCAAACGGATTACGGCCAATTCGCGCGGCGGTAACTTATGTTTAATCGCTTTAGAAGCCGGTTGCAGTTGCACAATTTGCGTATCAGGATCTAAGTCATCCCCTGCTCGCACAATCGGATTGGCGACATGTTCTTTTTGGAAACCTTGGTACTGACTAGAATCCTTGCCTTGTTCAATCTCACAACCCTCGATATCTTCAGTCATGACATAAGGGTTAATAATTGGATCAACACGGCCAATCGCATCCACATCATTCGATGCGATTTCAACAAATTTGGCTTTCGATGGGCGGTTGTGTTTATTCACAATAAACGCTGTACCACGAACATCGGTAATATCTTGGATTTTTTCACCACGCGCCAAGCGATGCATGATTTCAGTGATTGAACGCTCACCATTACCGTACATCAAAAGATCGGCTTTTGAATCCATCAATACTGAACGACGGACTTTGTCTGACCAGTAATCATAATGCGCAATACGACGTAAGGATGCTTCAATACCGCCCAATAATACCGGTACATCCGGATAAGCTTCACGGACACGCTGGCAATACACGGTTGCCGCACGGTCTGGACGTTTGTTTGGCTGATTGTCTGGTGAATAGGCATCATCAGAACGGATTTTACGGTCAGCCGTATAACGGTTGATCATAGAATCCATATTCCCTGCTGTTACACCCCAAGCAATATTCGGTTTACCCAAAACGCGGAACGCATCCACGCTGGTCCAGTCTGGCTGTGCAATAATGCCGACACGGAAGCCTTGTGCTTCTAGCGTACGACCAATAATGCCTGAACAGAAAGACGGATGATCGATATAAGCATCACCACAAACTAAAATAAAATCACAGCTGTCCCAGCCGAGTTGATCCATTTCCTCGCGTGACATCGGCAAAAATGGCGCAGGGTCAAAACAAGACGCCCAATATTTGTCGTAATCAAACAACGCTTTTGGCGCAGTCTGCATGGTATAAGCAGTAGACATGGCTAGCAATTCTCGGCTGGCAGATGATAGGAGATCTAAAAATAAGATCAAAGATGAAAGCCGATTATTTTACCATGAATCAGGTCTAGCTTGCTTGATTATAATTTATACAAAATCAGAGACTAACTGAACCACTTTCTATTTGTCACTTGAATCTAAAGTTTAAATATATCAAAAAAGAAATTTATCTTATTTATGAGGAGGAAAGCTTGGACAGAATCTCTAATTTGAACGGAGTCTTAAACTAAATGCCAAACCTGTCAGTAATAACGCTGTGATAAACACAGTTAATCCTATCCAGCCATAATTTTCCCATACCAATCCGCTTGAGCTCCCCAACACGCTTGAACCCAGGTAATAGCAAAATAAATACAGCGACGAACCGACTGCCCGATACTGTAACGACTGGATCGACACCCAGCTACTGGCAGTCGAATGGGCAGCGAAGAAAGAAAAAGTAAAAATCAGCAATCCGATAAAAACAACAACCAACTGATTAATCAGCATCAGCGCCAAGCCCACAAGCATCATCAGGATCATGGCTGCCAATATTCTGAATTTGCCATAATGCCGTCCCCAGTGTGCTGCTCGAGGGGAGCTATAAATACCGGCCAAATAAGTAATCGAAATCACGCCAATCCAGACATGAGATAATTCAAATGGCGCTTGGATCAAGCGATAACTCAGATAATTAAATACCGAGACAAAGCAGCCCATCAAGATAAAACCTTGCAGGAATAAAACCCGAAGTTTTGGATCAGCGAGATTCTGCCTAAATGAGTTTTTAAAACGATTCAGCTTGATTGGATAGGCTTTAAAATGTTGCGAAGCGGGTAATAGGTAAGAAAATAATCCAGCGATACAAAGATTTAAGATACCGATAATCAAAGTGGCAGATTGCCAGGAGATAAAATCCACTAAAACTCCGGCAATTAAACGCCCTCCCATACCACCTATCGCTGTGCCAGAAATATATAAGCCCATGGCAAAACCGATATCTTTTTCTGCAATTTCTTCTCCGATATAAGTCATCGCGACCGCAGCGACACCACTGACTGTCAATCCAATCATTACTCGTGTGGTCAGAAACACGGACCAGATCGGCAATATTGCACTTAATAGTAATAATACTGAGACTGAAAATAGAGACCAGACCATAATCGGCTTACGACCGAATCGGTCTGATATTAGTCCAGTAAAAATCAGGCCAACTGCCAAGGCAATGGTAGAAAAAGATAAAGGGAAACTGCTTTGAGTCGGGCTGACCTGGAAATAATCAGCCAGAATCGGCATCATCGGCTGTACGCAATACAGTGATGAAAAAATGGCAAAGCCAGCAAGGAATAAGGAAAAAAGCACTGCTTTAAAAGCAGAAGAGCCATATTCAATATGGCTTGAAGATGAATTTGAGGACATATCCGCTCCATAGACCGGTTCAGTATACGCCTCTCAATTTTATTTTTATGTGATGTTTCAGTCGAAATAGCACATAAATAACATTTATTTGACTAAATTCCACGCATAAAAAAATCCCCCTCTGCCTTGGCGGAGGGGGATTTCGAATAATGAGCTGGCGATGACTTACTCTCACATGGGTAACCCCACACTACCATCAGCGCTAAGAGGTTTCACTT